>JBKQKT010000752.1:0-13124 GCA_052147365.1 Candidatus Korobacteraceae bacterium
ATTCGTGGGAAGGACCATTGGCATGGGCGCTCTGCAGTTGGTCCGGCTTCCGCCATTAATGTCACGCAGCCAGGGGCGAGCTGAAGTGGCAGTGGCGTTGATTGATGGTCCGGTCGCTGTCGATCATCCCGACCTTTCTCAGTCAACCTTGAAGGAAATTCCGGGAGCTCTTGGTGGCTCCTGCTCGCGCCGGGAAAGTGTGGCGTGTATGCACGGTACTTTCGTTGCCGGAATGTTGGTAGCACGCCGGGGATCCCAATCTCCGGCAATCTGTCCGGGCTGCACGCTACTGCTGCGTCCCATCTTCACCGAAAATAAAAATGGCAACGGTAAGATGCCGAGCGCAACTCCGGAAGAGCTCGCGGCGGCCATTACCGATGCAATTGGCGCTGGCGCGAAGGTTATCAACCTGAGTGCTGCCCTCACCAATCCATCGTCGCGGGGGGAGCGCCAGTTGGAGCAGGCCCTGGATTACGCCGCCCAGCGCGGTGTGCTAGTCGTCGCGGCGGCGGGTAACCAGGGAACGGTGGGTAGTTCCGCCATCACGCGGCATCCCTGGGTAATTCCGGTTGTTGCTTGCGATCTTCAGGGCAGGCCCACAGCCGAGTCGAACCTGGGCAGCTCCATCGGCCGATGGGGACTGGCCGCGCCGGGAGAGAACATCGTCAGCCTGGGCGGGGATGGCAAGCCACAGACTTCCTCGGGCACCAGCGCCGCAGCGCCGTTTGTGACGGGTGCCATTGCGCTGCTTTGGTCGGAATTTCCCAGCGCCAGCGCGGCCCAAATCAAGTTAGCCGTGACGCAAGCCGGCAGGCCGCCGCGCCGCACCATCGCTCCGCCCTTGCTGGATGCCTGGGCGGCCTATGAAGCCATGAGCAGGAATTAGGGAGGCTGTGACGCGTTCGATTTTCTGGTAGAGCTGGGCTTCAGGCCAGCGTCCAATGGGTCTATAACTTGAGGGGCTTCAGCCCCGGCCAAGTGGGAGAGCAGGATGAAGAAGCAGCGCGCAGCGCAACCGAAGAAGGACGAACGCCCCGCCCATCGCGTGCGGCTGCCGGGATTTCTCATCGAGGAGGAGATCGGCCTCGGAGATGTGATCAAGAAAACGACCTATGCCATGGGCATCCAGCCCTGTAGCGGATGTGACAAGCGCGCCACAGCTCTGAACCGCTGGATGAGCTTTACGCGGCGCTAGCGCCAACACCAACCAGTTCTTAAAGGAGAAGCAAGATGGAACAAAATCAGAACGAAGTTTAGGAGCAAACCGCAACCCCATCCGCAGTTCGGGATGATCGACCCGCAACCCTCCCGCCTTCTGTCGAGCCGGCGGCCCAAACCATTTCCCCGCAAGCCTGCGCCTCCTGCGGCACCGCCCCGGCGGCCAGCCCGGGCATGGCAGCTTCGCCTTCGTATGTGTACGCCATTGGCAACCTTGAGGCGCGCTTTCCCACCATCGCCAGGGAAAAGGAGTTCATGCAGATTGCAGCCCAGATGGACGGTAAGGGCATGACACAGCCACAACTGCTGTCCACCGCGGTCTCGAAGCCGGAGAACCGCTATCTTCTGCGGCAGCTCTGCTTTGTCATGAAAATTCGCGGATTAGACACATACATCGTGGTGCCGCGTGACTCGTCGGACTACAGCCTGCTGGCGGAATCGATTCGCCCGAACCCGTCACCCACCGATTTGGACGTGGTCATCGGCATGAAAGGGCCCATCGCTCCGCCGACGATGTGCAACGGCCTGATGGTGCCCATCGTCGCCTTCGACCAGACTTACCACTTCCCTCGCGAGATGCTGCTGAAGGCAGCCCTGCCACCGGACAAGAAAACGAAAGAGTCGGCGGCGGTAGCGGAGGAACTGTTCGATCGCATTTTGCAGATGACCGACAACGCGGGCAACACCGACCACGATCGCGCGCTGAACTATCTCGCCGTGCGCTACCAGGCCATCTACGCCAAGACGGCGGAATACCTCGCGCAGGATTACGCACTGAGCGCGATTGACGTCAGGCCATCGCCGCTCAGCGGCACGCGCATGGTTCTGGACGTCATCCACTCCTACACCCACCGGGTTCATGGAGTGGTGGAAAAGTGTGCGGTGCGCGTGGACGTGACGGAGGAGTTCCCGTTCCTGGTGACACCGCTGTCACCGTATTACGACCGCTGAGTGCGCCTTGTTGTGAGACCCGGGACGCGCTTTGCAGAGGAGGCTAGGGAAATGGCGACACCTGGATTTACTGCCGAGTACGGTCTCTACGGATCGGCTGCTCACTATTCGACACTTGGCCTTGCGGATGGGAGCATCCAAGACTCGGGGCAGACGTCCCCGGGCTCGGAGGTTGTGCCGTCATCACTATACGCGGGGGAATCGTGGCTCCGCCTCCACTGCCCTCCCGGCTACATTCGTTACGGCGGAGAGTGCATCAATCTCAATCCGTGGCCTTGTCCGGTCGGGCAGACGCTTTGTGGAGCGGAGGACCCGCTGCGCAGCAATTGTAAGGACCTTCAAACTGATGCCATGAATTGCGGAAGCTGCGGTAGTGTGTGCCAGGAAGGGGTGCCGTGCACCAACGGCCAATGCCAATGTCCTTCCGGAGAGGTGTTCTGTGGCAGCTACTGCACGTCTACTATCTGGGACCCCGACAATTGCGGCGCGTGCGGGCAGGTGTGTTGGCAGGGAATGTTGCCGGACTGCTGCGACAGCAAATGCGTGGATCTCAGCGACGACAACAATTGCGGCGA
This sequence comes from Candidatus Korobacteraceae bacterium, assembly GCA_052147365.1. Lineage (GTDB taxonomy): Bacteria > Acidobacteriota > Terriglobia > Terriglobales > Acidobacteriaceae > Bog-257. The sequence continues at coordinate 2,745 of JBKQKT010000752.1, forward strand.
TTGCGGGACAGTGTGTACGGTGGGGACATCGTCGAAGTGCTGCTGTATTGCGACATCATGGGACAAATGCGACGGTGCTGCCTGCACGGACCTTGATAACGACTCCAGCAATTGCGGCGTGTGCGGCAACTCCTGCCCGAGTGGGTCGACCTGCCAGTCTGGCACATGCCAGTGCTCCGGCCTGATTTCTCGAGCGTGCCCGTACTGCGGGACACAAACGCGCACGTGTAACAACGGTACATGGAGTGCCTGGTCTACTTGCTCGGGCCAGGGCGTTTGCTCTCCCGGCACGACGCAGCCCTGCACGAATGGTAAGGAGACTTGCAACTCCAGTTGCCAGTGGGGGGACTGCTCTTGTAATTCCGGCTTCACGTCGTGCAACGGGACGTGCGTAACGCAATGTCCCTCGGGACAGACCTTGGACTCTACATGCACGTGCCAGTGCCCGGACCCGGCTATGACGTGCGGCGCAACATGCTGCAGTGGGGATCTTCGCTGCAATCCAAACACAGTAAAATGCGACTGCTCCTCCATGGGAGGGCAGCAGTGCAAAACGAGCAACACCTGTTGCGGCGCCACAAATAACCCTTGCTGCCCCGGCTCCGCCAACCAGTGCAAAAACGGCGGGTGCTGCTTGACCGGGACCGTCTGTGGTGCAACCCCGGGAACCTGCGACTATCCGAACGGGACCTTGGCTGGGGCCGTGCAATGCAACGACAATTAGCAACGGCGGGGCCCCATCCTTTCGCCCGCTTTAGCGAAAGGGTGGGAGCAGCGAGAGGGTTGGAGGTGGCGGCTCCGCCCTAAGCAACACCGATGTCAAAAGGGGATTCCGAATGAAAGACGAAGATTGGCTCAAGACCCAATTTGCCTTCCCATTAGTTCGCACGAACGTGGAGGGCGTGTACACCACACCGCCGCCACCGGACTATCTGGACCTGAAAACCGCCAGCGACGCAACGCTGTGGCAGCATGGATTGCTTTTGCAGCGTCCGAAGCCGGACGCCCACCCGGCCATCGTGGCCGCATGGAATAAAGTCTCCGAACGAGGTTTTCGGACGATTGCACCACATCTTGGGCCGGTGCCTGACTCTGTGCGTCGGGTAAAGAAGGGGCCGGCACCATCACAAGTAACCGAGACGAACTGGTGCGGATGTGTGTTGCAGGGATCAGGCAATTGGCGCAGCGTGACCGGATCGTTGCGCCTGCCTTACCTGAGTATTCCACCACAAGGTTTTCAGGGCAGCAACGGCCCCGCGAGCCTCTCGGCTTGGGTTGGGCTGGACGGGTTTGGACCCACCAGTTCGCAATTGTTCCAAGCCGTTATGTTTTTCTATTTAGACACGACAACAAATCCACCGTCTGCAACCTTTCATTCCCCAAGTTTGTGGTGGTTGGTCCCCGATCCGAACATGCCTGGCGCATCTCAAATTTTTCTCAGTACCGCAATTACGAACCCCCCGGGGATGAAATCGGGCGACCTTGTACAGATCTATTGCGGATACGTTACTGCGCTTGACGGATCAATTTGGGGATCCGCCTATTTCCTCTTTCTTAACGATCTGGAGCTAACGGTTATCCCCGAACCCGAGGAGTCGAAGGGCCGCGATCTGGGCCGCTATTGTGGCCCCTATCAGGTTGGTGAAACTCCCATTTTTATGAACTTTTTCGTTCCAGGCCCTCCGGGCATTTCAGGTCAGGGAGGATCAATCGAGTGGATCATGGAGAACGAATCTGTGACTGGGGGTTATCTTGACACGATCATGCCCGTGTTCTCGGCAAGCGAGAACTCAATCGCTCCCGTTACGTTTACCCAAGCCATGGGTTACGGCCAGTCTGAAGGCGTCACCGGCGACCCTGCCAATGGGTTCACTGTCGTGTGGGTCAGCAACGTTGCCTCAGTCGCCCTTGCGCCGGAAACAGTATCCATCACCTACACGTGAAGCCGAGTGCCCCATCCTTTCGCCCGCCTTTGGCGAAAGGGTCGGAGAGTCGACGATGAGCTGTTACGGAAGGAGATGAAACATGCTTCCAGGATTTTCCGCAAGTTCGTCGCTCTACCGCAGCCGGCAGTTGTATGCAGGATATAGCGCGTCATCCGCTGGCGACGTCGCCTCGGCCCCGGCCTCAACCGTCGCGCTGGCGGCATATCTGGTACCCCATTACCCAACAGCGGTTCCATACTGGCCATGGCCCCACGTGTTCGAGTGCCCCCCCGGCGTTTACGGCTTGCGGTTGGGAAATCAACACCAAGTCGCTCAAAATTCCTAAATGCGTAGATACATCCAGCGATCCGAACAACTGTGGGGGCTGTGGCAGCATGTACGCGTGCACACCGGGCGAACAGTGTGTTGCAAGCGAATGCAAATGCGGCGGTAGCAATTGTTGTCCCTCGGGCTACCTATACTGCGGCGGCCCTGTTGACAACTGCTGTTATGGTGGTGAAGGGACTGATCCCTTCACCACCAAATATTCAGCAATCCACTGCGACTCGGGTTTTGGGTGCTGCCCCAAAAGTTACCCCGATTTCAATGCAACCGATGGTTATTGTTATACCCCAGAGGGCGAAAAGAGCAACCAGCAGGCGCAATGCTGTCAGTAAACGCCGGGTGCCCCACCCTTCGACTGCGGCCAGGGCAGGCTCCAAGCTTCGGTTGGTTGGGTGGTATACCCAAAGGGGCGAGTGCGACTTGCAGTTGACGTGACGGGGCGGAAGGCCTAGGGTGTTGGGCAACGGGAAAGCTAAGACGGGAAAATTCGTGTGCACATACGTGTACAGAAGGGAGGCACGTTCAGATGCGTATACCGGGGTTTACAGGCGAGAATTCGATTTACAGATCCGGCCGGCGTTGGCGCGTAGCGTCGGGCGGGTCGGGGACTACAGGGAGCGGCCAGGTCATTCCCCAAATCACCTTTTGCGTCCGGTTCGGAAATAGGTTGCTCACGGTCGATTGCGACGACTGGTGCATTGCAACCGACACGGGCCATGCGAACTGTTGTGATGGGCCCCAGGAAGTGCGTTCGTGTCCAGCGGGCTCCACCCGCCTTTAATACGGGATGAACCGCCGGGTGCCGGGTTGCCCCACCCAAGCTTTCTGTTGCTTGGGTGGGATAGTCCACGATGAGATGTTACGGGAGGAGACGAAGCCTGCTTCCAGGATTCTCGGCCAGTTCCGCTGTGCGGGACGGCCGGGTGCCCCACTCATTCGCGGTTTTCGAATGAGTGGGAGGTCAGAATTTAAGGAATCGCTGGCGGACTAAGCGGAAGGGACACGAGACCGAACCATCCCACCCAACCAAAGTAAGGTTGGGTGGGGCACCCGACCTTGTCATTGAGATAGGGCATCCGCTTTGCTGAGGAGGCGAGAGAAATGCCTACCCCAGGATTTACTGCCGAGTACGGTCTTTACAGATCTTCGCGGATCTATCAGGGAGGCGGTATTGACGGCGGCGACCATTTGTACGAGGTGGCCGTTCCGGCCATGGGTCTAAACAGCGGAGTGGGGTCCGTCCTGGACCACGACGCATTCGTCCTAAACGACGGTGTACTCGCCCTCAGTTGTGCAGCCAAGTGCGTCTTGATTTGTTCTGACATGGACAATCCCGAAAACAACGCACTTTGCTATGAGTCCTGTTACAACGCGTATTGCGCGCCGGCCGGAGGGACGGCGGAAACGCCTTGCAATGCGGCGCAATTGAAGGCGTGCCAAAATCAATATCCGCCGGCCCCACCGGGCTGGTGCTATTTCCATTTTGGGCCGTGCGGGGCTGCTGGAACAACCTGTTGCGGCAGGGGCGCCGATCGGAGCTGCGTCGACTTGCAGACCCACGTCCTGAACTGCGGGTCCTGCGGCCAAAGTTGTCCAGGCGGTTCCTCGTGCTGCGGTGGCAGCTGTTGCAGCTCGGCGAACTGCTGCGAGGACTCTTGCTGTGATCCGACCGATCAATGCTGCCCGGGTGGTACGTGTTGCGCCCAGACGGAGCTGTGCTGCGGCGCCAACTGCTGCTCCCAGGGCCAACAATGCTGCAACAATGCATGCACGTTTCTTCCGGACGATCCTCTTAACTGCGGGTCCTGCGGAAACGTTTGCCAGACCAATCAAACGTGCATCGGAGGCAATTGCCAGTGCAACGCTGTTCCCACTCCTGATGGTTGCTGTCCCCCTCCTTATTATGGTTGCCCTCTTGGAGGCAATGTGAACTACTTCCTGGTAAATGGCAGCGGGGGTTCTGATCCTTTTGGCTGTCAAGATATCCTGGGCCTGACAGTTACTTTGACAGCTACGCAAGATATCGTCTCGGATAATGGATTCACGATGCAACTGAACGCCGGTTACGGGCCGGCCGGTGGGACCAACGTAACGTCGCAGCAGTACGCTATTCTTGTCAAGGGAAATTCGATACAGGGCCTAATCGAAAACTGGTCGGGCGAGGAAACGCTGATCGTGTGCGGCGGTGTGAACATTGGCTCTACCCCGATCCCGAACGGTATTCCACAAGGATATGTCTTGCGCATTACCCTTCAATACCAGGGGAACAGTGTCAGCGGAGCGTTCTTTGAGGTGAGCCCCGGTACGGCAGGCAGCCAGCTTTCCGTAAGCCAAGCAGGATGCAACTGTGATTTTGATACTTGCACAGGCTATGCGTCCTCAGCAGATCTGTCTCCGATCACGAATTTTCAGGTCAACATCGTCGGCTTCGGCGACGAGGAGTCAACAAATTTTACCCCCACATCAGCAGGATCCATTACCTATACAGTTTCGAGTGATACCCTGGCCGCTGTCGCTATTCTCCCACTGTGTGCGGGCGATGATACTAACGGTCCTGTTTGCACGGAGGAGACCTCAAACGCCTCATACGGGCCGCTGAACGCCTGCCCCTCACCGACTCTCTCTCAGAGTTTCGGGGTATAAAATCTGGCCGGGTACCGGGCGCCACACCCAAGATTCTTTTGCTTGGGTGGGATAGTCCACGATGAGATGGTACGGAAGGAGATGAAACATGCTTCCGGGATTTTCCGCGAGTTCGTCGCTCTACCACAGCCGTCAGGTGTATGCGGGACATAGCGCGCCACCTGCTGGCGGCATTGCTTCGGCTCCGGCCTCAACCGTCGCGCTGGCGGCATATCTGGTACCCCATTACGCAACAGCGGTTCCATACTTGCCATGGCCCCACGTGTTCAAGTGTCCTCCAGCGTTAACGGCTTGCGGTTGGGAATTCAACACCAAATGGCTCAAAATTCCTAAATGCGTCGATACATCCAGCGATCCGAACAACTGCGGAGGCTGCGGCAGCGCGTACGCGTGCACACCGGGCGAGCAGTGCATTGGAAGCGAGTGCAAATGCGGCGGCAGCAATTGCTGTCCCCCGGGCTACCTATACTGCGACAATGTTGACAACTGCTGTTCTGGTGGGGAAGGGACTAACCCCTTCAGCGGCAGTGGTTTAGAATCCCCTTGCCCGTCAGGATTTGGGTGCTGTCCCCTAGATTTCCCCCAGAATAATAACAGTACCGGGTATTGTTATACGAACGACGGTACAAAAGGCCCGCCGATTCAGTGCTGTCAGTAAGGACGTCATGCGACCAGCCGGGTCGGGAGATCGGGGTTCTAGGGGGAACGGTCGGCGACTTAAGATCAATCAGATCAACGAGATGAACTCAGGCCAAAAAAGTTGGGTGGGATAGCGTCGGCGCGCCCGCGGGTCGTGGATTCTCCATCGCGCGGGCTTTAGGCGTCCCGTTTTGGGAAGCTTTACAAAATTTTACACAAAAATCCTGTAACACTTTTGCGCCTTCCGGCGTTTATTCTAGTGGCCCCAGTTATAGGCGTGCTTATGCTTACAGCTTCATCAACGCGGCCGCTTCACCAACCCTAACAGCAACTTAGTGCGGTGGATGGTACCCCTGCCAACCTTGAGGATACGGGTCATCTCACGCTCAGAGTGGCCCTTCTGGTATAGCTCCAGGAAGCGCTCATCGAAGCTGCTTAGCTTTGGCTTGAGCTTACGGGATTGGCTCCAGCGGTTGATAGGCAAACCCCGTTCCTGATTGCGTTCCATGCCGCGGCGTATGGCGTCAGAGAGCTTGGCCTTGGTGGTCATCGATGTCCTCAGTGGGGGAATGACAGTGCCATGATGAACGCTGAGAGGGCGTTGAGGCAAGAGTTGTTTTTGGGTGGGGCATGGGCTCACCTATCGCTCCGGTGAACAACAAGCCCCACCCTCGTGATGACAGCTCAAGCTGTGGTTGCTATCGCCTGATCTTGCTTGGATATCAGCTTGCGCAAGACAACCTGGTCCGGGTTAAGCAGGTCGGCAATGCGTTGAGCGTTGATACTGGCAACAATGATGAGCTCAGCCTCGGTAGTGACATTGCTGAAGATGCCCAGCCGCTTCATCTTCTGGGCCTGATGCTGGTTGTCCTCGGTCGGGCTCAGGTAGTGAACCAGTCCCGCTTTATAGCGATGGAGCAGGAACAGATGTGCCAAGGTGATGAGCCGCTTCTTCTGTAGCGAAGGATCGAAGGTATTCATGTCACGGATGGAGAGCAGCTTATGGCCATGCCGATCGTGAACGTCGGCGAAGATGACGTTGGCAACCTTGTCCGTAGAGTCGTTCCAGATGCTTAACTCTAGGAAGTCGGAACCGGCTGCGACTGGGCGTAGATAAGGCCGATAGTTCGGAGTCAGCTTGTTGTGCTCCGCCCAAATCTGCAGCCAATCTTCCAGCACCTTGGGTGGAACCTCGGTCTGTACCAGATGCTGGCTCTGGGTCGATCCCTTGCCCATGGCCATAGTGGTGGCCGTGCGTCCGGAAGCCGCCATCAGCGCGGCGTCCAGACGGGGACCTCCTACCAACGTCTGCGGAGTGCGGTAAGGCGACTCCAGCAGCCTGAACTTACGCTGTAAGCGGGCCAGCGACAACATTCCGTCCTGCTTCAGCGCAGTGGCAAACTCTTCGGCGGCGAGGCCGTCAATCTGATGTCCACCGTAGGTGATGAAGTTGAAGACGAAGCCCAGCTTGGCCAGTTCTTCGGGGAAGCGCTTCATCTCGTCGTCGCTCATGCCGGTGGTGTCCCAGTTGAAGGACGGTGACAAGTTATAAGCCAGCATCTTGTCGGGATACTCGGCGTGGATGGCGCTGGCGTACTCTGCGGCTTCGTGCAGATTCGCCGTCGCCGTTTCCATCCAGAGGACGTCGGCGAACGGCGCAATAGCCAGGGACTTGGCGACAGCAAAATCCAGACCTGGTTGCACCTGGTAATAACCCTCCGGAGTCTTTGCCAGGTCGCAGCTCCAGACCACGTCGATTCCCATGGACTTGGCCTTCTCGCGCGCCTCATACCACGACGCGCGTTTGGCGAAGGCCAGCCACTCATCCGGAGTCAGGTCAAAGGACTCGCCCTGGCTGACACCGAATGCAATCTCCTCGGCGACGGCCTGCCGGTAGGTCCGAAGGTCTGCCTCCTCCTGCCATGCATCCAGAAAGCGCGGCACAACCTTGTCGAGCATGCTCTCACGTGCCATCCTTGCTCTTCTTGAAAGCTTCAGCGTTCTCTTTGATCAGCGGCAGCATGCCGGTCTTTTCCAGCCACTTATTGGCCGCGGCGTATTCGGCGTCGGACATGGCGAACATCATGTGGCCCCTGACCTCGTCCACTCCGGCCTCATGGAATTTCCGGTGGATGGCGAGGAACACGGCTTTGTAGCTGGGTATGTCAAAGTTCGTGACTCCCAGGATGAAGGGCTGATCGCGTTCGTCGGCGCAGCCATCGAGCAGGTTGGCTGCCTCTGCGTCGGTGCGGGCCACGATGATGCCGGGCACACCCATGATGTCAAGTTGAAAGCGCGCAGCATTCAGGCGCAGGACCTGTTCATTCTCCGACACCAGCACCTTGCCGCCCTGGTGGCCGCACTTCTTCACGCCCGGCTTCTGGTCTTCGATGTGGTAGCCCGGGACGCCAACCTCTACGAAGCGGCGGATGAGGTTCCGGACATGAGCGTCTCCGCCGTGACCGGTATCGGCATCGGCGATGATGAACGGCCGATAGTCGATTTCGGGGGTGGCAGCCCGTTGTTCCGGCTTCATGCGCGAGCGGAAAAAGAGCTGGTTCCTGTCGGCCGTCATCAAAGCGCGAACGATACCCGCGGCCTCCTCCGGCACCTGGCTGAGCGGGTAGCTGGCGAGATCGGCGCCCGGGTCCTCGGTGATGCTGCCCTTGGCTGACGTAGCCCAACCGCCCAGGTAGATGCCCTCAATGCCGAATCGTTTGATGGTGACGGCCTGCCCCGGCGAGTACGGCCCGAAGGTCGTGATCGACTTGCCTGCGTGAAACAGCTCTCGGAGCCGTGTGTAGAAAGCCTCGGCCGCCTTGCGCGCAACCGGGTAGTCGGTGGTAATGGTGCCTCGCTGTTCGACCACTTGACGAGGCGAGTACAGACGAACAATTCCCTTGAAACGCGGGCTTGCAAACCACTCACTTACTTCTCGCACTCTTTCTTCGAATGAACTCATGGCTGGCTCCTGATGAAGCGGCTCAAGTTTTGATGGCTGGGCCGTTGGGGCTCTCGAAACCTCCAGGAAGATGGCTGCGCCCTGCACCATGTTAGCGGAAAAAGCTTAATCCTGTGCACCCGGAGCAGCGTGCGCCGTAAATCGCCATAGGCGCGTCATAGCCCGGCCCTTCAGGGCTGGGTGGACGATTAAATGGAGTGATGAGTGTCGTAGGCACGGCAGAATTTTGGGTGCCGTCCCTACGGGACTCGGGATTCCAAATCCACTCTGTCCCAGCGCTGAAGCGCTGGGCTAACTTATGACGCGCCTACGACGCTCTGCTCGGCCGATTCTCGACTCATCGCACCCGGGGTAATCGCCGGGGCATATGCCTCGCCGGTTGGTCAGCGTGAGCTATAATCGTCGCTTTCATTGACACTTTCTCGCCCAGGAAGATGAGAGTGCGCGCCACTGCCAGCTCACTGTTGATTGCTGTCCTTCTCTGCCTCTTTGCCGCGATCTCGGCAGCGGCCCAGCAGCAAGAGCAGCAACCGGAATGGACCTGGAAGGACGGCCACGGCGAGATCAGGTCACGCGCCGATCTAGACAAAATCCTTGAGAAGCACAAACTGTGGCTTGCAGACTTGTGGTCGCGCCCCGACCTCTACGAAATCCTTGAGCAGGCGCAACTGTTTCTGGACTCCGTGGGGAAAAAGGGAGATCGAGCGGACCTGAGCGGGGAGCTCTCAGCCACTCGAGCTTGAGAGATGCAGAATTACAGTTTGCGAATCTGAGCGGCGCGAACCTGAGCGATGCGGATCTGGATGGAGCGGGGTTGGGCAATGCCTGCTCCGGCTAATAATAAACCAATAAGATTCTAAGGCGCACAAATCTCAGTCACACTCACTCAACTTCTGCATGCCGCATTTAACGCTGTTATAATCGGCCTCATCCATGGCAGGAAAGCGTTTTATCCGCTCTACTACTGTTCTTTGTGTTCGCCGCGACGACAAGGTGGTGATGGCCGGAGACGGCCAGGTCACGCTCGGAGAGGGCGTCATCAAGCACACCGCCCGCAAGATTCGGCGGCTCTACCAGGACAAGATTCTCGCCGGGTTTGCTGGCTCGACCGCCGATGCCTTTTCTCTCTTTGCGCGCTTCGAGTCCAAGCTGGAGCAGTATCATGGCAATCTCGGGCGGGCCGCCGTCGAGCTGGCCAAGGACTGGCGCACCGACAAGATGCTCCGCCAGCTTGAGGCGCTGCTGCTGGTCGCCGACCAGAACCAGACGTTCCTCATCAGCGGACAGGGCGATGTGATTGAACCGGACACCGGGATTGCCGCCATTGGCAGCGGAGGCCCCTACGCGACGGCCGCGGCAACCGCGCTGGCCGAGCACACGGACCTGTCCGCCCGCCAGATTGCCGAGGAGGCCCTGAAGATTGCAGCCAAGATTTGCATCTATACCAATGACAAAGTGACGATCGAAGAGCTGTAAGAGGCAGTTTCGAGTTTCAAGTTTCGAGCAGGGCACAAAACCGCAGATCCCTCGACTCCGCTTCGCTCCGCTCGGGATGACAATCTAATAAACTTAGGACGTTAATAAGAGGTACATCGCATTGGCCATTTATCTTCCCGCAACCGCAGATGAAGAACATGTAGGACTCGACGAGCTGACGCCGCGCGAGATCGTGCGCGAGCTCGACAAGTATGTCATCGGACAGGACCAGGCGAAGCGCGCCGTCGCCATCGCACTGCGCAATCGCATGCGCCGCCAGAAGCTCCCCGCGGAGCTGGCGGAAGAGGTCATTCCCAAGAACATCATCATGATCGGACCGACCGGCGTCGGCAAGACCGAGATCGCGCGGCGCCTGGCGAGGCTCGCCAA
>JBKQKT010000753.1:0-5946 GCA_052147365.1 Candidatus Korobacteraceae bacterium
CGACGCGAACGGGCACTACACGCGCGTACAGCCGTTCTTCGGTGCATTTGGCCTGGACGCTGCGAACGAGCTCACCAGCCAGCCGCCGTCGGCGCGCTACGACCGCCTGCACGTCGTCCACGGTCGCTGCCCGGGCGGTGCCGTGCAGGCATCCCCGGACGGCTCAACGCCCGATGCGGTGCCGGGCTGCAATCCATACCAATAGGGTAGCGCGGAGCAGTGAACGGTGCACGGTGCTCGGTGAACGGTGGTCCGTATGCAGAGGTCAGATTGCGCGTCACAGAAAGATGGGCTGGATTGAGTTCGCGAGAGGCAACTGCGGATCCTTCCTTTCGCGCGGCGCGGGGTCAGGATGAGAAATCGAGGAGGTGCGATCCCCGGTCTCAAAATCGAGACCGGGGGCACCCTTGTTCCGCAGATCGAGGGACACTAGATTACGGGGCCCGGGCGCATGAGCACCGATTGAGCAACGATGTTTGGCGTTGTCCCTGTTGAGGGAGCGAACAGCCACCCATTCACGGAGACAAAGTCATTGGTTGCGAGGCCATTAAAGCTGTCGGGGTTGAAGCCGGTGTAAGAGGTTTGGCCGGTGGTGAGCACGTTGAAAGAAAATCCAGTGGCGTTGGGCAAGGGCCACGGAGCGAAGAAAGGGGCACCGGCAGCGCCGAGGGAGAAGCTCGTTGTTCCGGAATCGATTGCGGTGATGGTTCCCGTGACCTGGCTGGGCTCCAGTTCGATGGCCGACGCAGTGAAGGAGACCGATGCCGGAGGTCCCCAGACGCCGGAAGCAGGCCCAGCGCCGGTGCTGGTCAATGTGCCCGGCGTGATGGTGACCCGAACGGTTTGACCGAGGGCAAAGTTTGCTCCTCCGGCAAAGGTGAACCCGGAGGGAATGGTAAATCCCTTGTTGTCGATGGAGAAGGTAGTCGGGGTAGTTGAGCCGAAACCCTGCGACCAGACTGAGACCCTGGCTATGCCGCCGATGGGCGGACCAGCAGTGGCAGACGGGTTCTGGTGGAGGATGATGTCGATGTCAGTTTCACCGGCAGGGAGCGGCAGAGGTGGCATAGCGACAATGGTTCCCTCGACCGTCTGCGCGCTGGCTTGCTGCACGTAGTTCACCTGGCTGACGGTGGGCAGGCCGGTGGCAACATTGCTCGATATCTGCACCTGAACAATCTGGCCCTGAGCCACGCACTGAATGCTGGGTGTGGTGCAGGCGGTCGAAGGGAAGTTGTTGAAGGCCGTGCTGCTGGTGGCTTCAACAAACAGCGACCCGCCCCAAGGAAGCGCGAGCTCGATCTCGCCGTTACTCGGGACCACTTCAGTCACCGTGCCGGTGACGAAACCGAATTGCGCCGGGGTGGGCGCAGCCGGAAGCTCGGAGACGGTTACGCCATTAGCCGCGGCCAGATTCACCGAAAGATCGGATTGAATGACGGTGTTGAGATGGAAATCGATCAGGAATCCCAGGGGCGAGGTTGTGCTGACTGTGACGGGAAAGGGCGCCGACGAGAAGGTGAGCGATGAGGAGTTGTTATCAAATGTGGGTGTGAGCGTGCAGATTGCGCCCACCGCGCACGAGCTGCCAAGGGACGCGTCGGACTGGTTGTAGATAACCAGTTGCGGGTTGGCAAAGGTGAGGCTCAGGCTGTTGTAGGTTCCGGCGGTCACATTTGCCGTGTCAAGAAACGCCGAGAGTCCCTGCAATTGCGTTACGTCGATTTGAATGGGCGTGCTGTTACTGAGGAGCGAGACGGTCGAGCCTGTTGTGGGTGTGAGTGTGGCATTGGTCAGGCTGACCTGGAAGAAGAGAACCGACACGCCGGCGGGCGGATCGTCGGTCATGGAGATTGAGACGGCTCCGCGCGGGGCGATGGGGCAGGCGCAAGTGCCGATCGTGTTAGAACCGCCGCACCCCGAGAGCAACAGTGTCAATAATGTGGTGGCGAAAAGGAAAGACAAAGAATTGCGAATCATGAGTCCTCCTGTTGCGAGAGACCATGGCGGCCCTGCATCCGCGTGTGGCTGCGCGCACAGCCGACCGAGGAGCATGAGGTCAGGAGTTGGCTCGACGATGAAACTCTACCAGAATCTCAACGCAAGAAACACCCAGGGTCAACCTGGCACACGACATCCGGGCCGTCTTGGGACTGCCGAGTTAATAGACTATATTTTCGAGCCAAGGTTGCGGAACCAGGTGACTTTCGTGCCCGGAGCGCCGCCGCAACGGCGCCTCGGACCGGGTAGGAACGGTTACTCGTAGCGGAGAGCTTCAATGGGGTCGAGATTGGCCGCGCGAATCGCGGGGATCATGCCACTTACGAGGCCGGTGATGACGAGGATGACAGTGGCGACGATCAGCGAGGCGGGGGAGATGATGAGGCGGATGTCGGCCGAAGAAGCATATTTGGCTATGGCGCTATAGAAGGTGATACGGCCGACCGCGACGGACACGAGGCAGGCAAGGGCGATACCGCCGATGCCACCGACAGCGGTGATGGCGAGAGCCTCGGCGAGAAATTGAATCAGGATGTGACGTCGGCGCGCGCCGAGAGCCTTCTCGACGCCGATCTCGCGGGTGCGCTGCTGGACCGAGACCAGCATGATGTTCATGAGGCCGATGCCCGCGATGCCGAGCGTGAGCGCGCCCACCAGGGAGAGAAGGATCTGGAGGGCCATGGAAAGAATCTCGAACTGGTGGAGCTGGGAACGCAAATTGGCGATGTGGACGGCGTCTTTATCGGTGGGGCGGAAGTGGTGTGCGTCAGCGAGGGTGTTGCGGATGGTGGCTTCGATTTTCTGATAGTCGCCGTGATAGCCGATCCAGACGCCGCCGATATAGTGGATATCTTTTAGATCGGCCATGGTGTTGAAGGGAATGTAGACGGTGTCATTGATGTTGTCGTTCGACTCCTGCATTTTGGGCTGGAGAACGCCAACGACGGTGAAATCTTCGCCCTTAATGCGAACGGATTGGCCCACGGCCCAGACTCCAGAAAAGAGCTTGGTTTTGGCATCGGAGCCGAGGACGCAGACATGTGCGCGCTGGTCGTCCTCGGCGCCGTTGAAGAAGCGGCCGTCAGCGGGAGTGAGCTTGATGATGTCGGCGTAGGAGGGGCGAGAGCCGATGATGGTCCAGGTATAGGTATGGAGATCGTTCTCAACAGGCTCATCCTGAAACTGCATGGGCGAGATGTGGACGATTTCAGGCAGGGCGGCGGTGATGCGGTCGACGTCATCGAGCGTGAGACGGACCTGGACACCGGCTTTATCGCCGCCGGCCTGCTGGCTGGTTTTGCCGGGGAAAAAGCCGATGGTGTTGGTGCCCCACTCGGCAAAGATGGTTTCAATGGCGTGAGAGAAGCCGTTGCCATAGGCGAGGAGCAGCACGACGGTGGCGATGCCCCAGGCCATCCCAATGGTGGTGATGGCGGTGCGGCGGCGATTGAAGAGCATCGCCTCCCAGGCCTGTCCGAGAATGTCTCTGAGCATATTTACTCCTTGCGCAGGGCTTCAATGGGGTCAAGTGCGGCCGCTTTGCTGGCCGGGTAGAGCCCGGCAGCGATGCCGCACAGGATAAGCGTGCCGAGAGCCAGTGCCGCGGACCAGGGCACGATTCGCGGTGGATCGAAGCCGGGAATTTTGTCAGTGAGCACGGCCTGGAGGAGGTGCATGAAGACCCAGGAGACAGCGATGCCGATGAGCCCGCTGATGGCGGTGAGCAGAAGACCTTCCCAGAAGAACTGGGCGATGATGCTGCGCTTGGTGGCGCCGACCGCCTTCATGACGCCGATCTCGCGGGTGCGCTCGGTGACCGAGACCAGCATGATATTGATGATGCCCACGGCGCCGAGGGCGAGAGTAACCACGCCGACGCTGCCGAGAAAAATATCCATCGCGGTAAAGATTGCGCCGATGATATTGGATTCCGTAATGGTGTCAAATTCGTTGAAGGCGTCGGAGAGCGATGGGTCGAAGCCGTGACGCTCGCCGATGACGCGATGGACGGCGATATCCGCGGCGGTGTTGTCGTTTTTCTTGGTGGGGTTGTATTGGATGGAGTTGACCGCGTCCTGGGGAATGTTGTCGCCCTTCAGAGGGAAATACTCCTGCATGGTGGTAATGGGGATGTACATTTTTTCGTCGTCGTAGGTGTTGTTGCCGCGGCCGACCTTCTCGCCGACGCCGATCACGGTGAAATCGATTCCGTTAATGGAAATGATCTGGCCGATCATGGGATGGCCTTGAAAGAGAATCTGCGCGGATTTTTGCGCGACAAAGACGACGCGGCGCGTTTGGAGAACGTCCTGCTCATCGATAAAGCGGCCGGCGGCGATGGGAAGATAACGGACAACCGTGTAGCTGGGCTGATTTCCGCCCAGATGGGCTGAAGTGTTGCTCCACTGGCTGACTTCGTAGAGATCGGAGCGGGCAAGCTCTGCCGTGACGTTTTTAACTTCAGGCAAGCGGCCAATGGCGTCCTCGTCGCCCAGGGTCAGCTCATAGGGGCGCATGCCGGTGTGCTGGTTGGGCAGGGCGGGGATGGTGCCGTTCATGACCATGACGACGTCATGACCGAATTGCGAAAGCTGCTTACGCTGGCCTTCGCGGAAGCCTTCGCCAAGGCCCACAAGGACGAGCAGCGAGCCAACTCCCCATGCAATTCCAAACATGGTGAGGAAGCTGCGCAGCTTGTTAGCCATGATGGCGCGGAAAACCTGCCCGAGAGTGTCAGAGAAGCTGTTCATGACGTTTGGACGGCGCGGGGCCGTCTTTGCTTATCCTTTAACTATGAAGAATACGACGAAGATAGCGGCGTGGTTCCCGCGAAAGGGGAGGGCCGCGTCCGGGGAAACGACATTCTAGCCCCCGAGTCACTCCATTGGACCCGGTTTTGGGTGATTCGTGGCCCTCGGGAACCGTGATGCGTTTGCTTGCGTAGTAGAAGGCAGCGGATTACAACGGTGAGCAGTCACCGTCTCAATCTTTTGGGCAAATCTTAATTCAGGCGGCGTGCGCTCGTCCCATTAGGGCATCGTCCGCTGGTCATACTTCAAGCAGCGACCGCCGGGAGACCCGCTCTCCTGCGGAGTTTAGGGGAGGAACCTGTGGCAGCGTCGCGTAAAAACAGGAAGTTGTGGATTGTGGTGGGCACGTTGGGAGCCGTGGTTGTGCTGGTAGTGGGGATCGCTGTAGTGCGTATCGCGAAGGGTGATCCGATTGACCCCAACCGGCTGGCCAAGGTAACGCGCGGCGACGTGGCCAAGTCCGTGGTGGCGACAGGCGACATCCAGCCGATCACGAAGGTAGAAGTAAAGAGCAAGGCCTCCGGCATTGTGGAAAAGCTCTACGTGGACATTAATGATCGAGTCCACAAGGGCCAGGAGCTGGCGCAACTGGATCAGCAGGAGATTATGGCGCAGGTGGACGCGGCGCGCGCGCAACTGGCCAGCGCCGAAGCCAATGTAACGACTTACGAAGCCAACATTGAACAGGACAAAGTGACGGCCTCTGCTCCGGACCTGCCGATGTACAAGGCGACGCTCGACCGGAACACGGAGATGAATAAGGAAGGGATCGTGAGCCGGCAGGCGCTGGACGACGCGAATCGCGATTATCTGGCGGAGCTGACGAAGCGCGATTCGGCGAAGGCGCAGATTGGCGTGGACACCGCGAAGCTGAAACAGGCGCGGGCGCAGGTGCAGCAGAGTGAAGCGAGTTTGAAGCAACTGGAGGAGCAGCTGTCTTATACCACGATTGTGGCGCCGATGGACGGCGTGATTTTATCCCGTGACGTTGAAATGGGCGACGCGGTGAGCTCGATCCTGGTGCTGGGGTCAACGGCAACACTGGTCATGACCGAGGGCGATACATCAGAGGTGTACGTGCAAGGAAAGGTCGATGAGGCCGACATCGCGCACGTCTACATGGGACAGCCCGCGC
>JBKQKT010000754.1:0-3014 GCA_052147365.1 Candidatus Korobacteraceae bacterium
GTTCAAATCCAGCCGGACGCAGAAACCATGATCCCTGGCTCCGAACACGTCATTGAAATCACCTACATCATCGCTGCCGCCCTGTTTATCTTCGCGCTCAAGTGGCTGAGTTCGCCCACTACCGCCCGGCATGGCGTTTGGGCCGGCGAAGTGGGCATGGTGCTCGCGGTTGTGGGCACGCTGCTCTACCACGGCATCGTGGACTACAAGTGGATCGCCGTCGCGCTTGTTCTGGGAACAATCATTGGCGTTCCGCTGGGTAATGTGGGCATGACTGCGGTACCTCAGCGGACGGCACTCAGCCACGCCTTCGGCGCACTGTGCGTAACTCTCGTGGGAACGGCGGAGTTCTATCTGCGCGCGCCCAATATTGCGCCGTTCATGATGTCGGTGCTCTCGCTGGAGGTAATTCTGGGCGGGCTGACCGTCACCGGTAGCTTGATGGCCGCTGGCAAACTGCAAGAGATCCTGCCGCAGCGACCGATCACCTACAAAGGGCAGAACCTCGTCAACCTCGCCGTTCTGGCAATTGCCGTAGGCATTGCGGCGTATCTCGTGCATGACCCCTCGGCCATGCACCTGTACCCCGTCATGATCGGGATTGCGCTGATCTTTGGCGTGATGCTGATCGTCCCTATCGGTGGCGCCGACATGCCTACGGTGATCTCGCTATTGAACTCGTATGCTGGACTTTCCGCGGCGGCCATGGGATTCGTCCTGAACAACAAGCTCCTCATCGTGGCTGGCGCCCTCGACGGCGCTTCGGGTTTCATTCTCTCGGTCAACATGTCGAAGGCCATGAACCGATCGTTCACCAACGTGCTGTTCGGCGCGTTCGGACAGGTGCAAACATCGGCCGCTGGCGCCGAGGCTGAAGCGCGCAGCGTGCGCAGCGCAACTCCCGAAGAGGCGGCTGCCATCCTGTCGGCGGCAAACAAAGTCGTGATCGTCCCCGGTTACGGCATGGCGGTTGCGCAGGCTCAGCACAAGGTGCGCGAACTCTACGATGCGCTCACCAAGAAAGGTGTGGACGTGAAGTTTGGCATCCATCCCGTCGCCGGCCGCATGCCTGGACACATGAACGTCCTGCTCGCCGAGGCGGATATTCCGTACGACAAGCTGCTGGACATGGACGAAATTAACGCCGATATGCCGCAAACTGACGTGGCGCTGGTGATTGGCGCAAACGATGTGACCAACCCAGCCGCGCGCAGTGACACCGGCAGTCCGATTTATGGCATGCCGATTCTCGACGTGGACAAAGCGCGCACGGTGATGGTGATCAAGCGCAGCATGAATCCGGGCTTTGCCGGAATCGACAACCCACTTTATTACCTGGATAACACTCTGATGCTATTCGGTGACGCCAAGGCGTTCGTAGGCTCGATTGTGCGCGAATTGACCGGAGCGGCAGCGCACGCATGATGGAACCGCAAGGCACAATTTCTCGTATCATGAGCGAAGAGATCTTCATGCTTGCCTTTCTGCTGTGGTGCATACTTCTATTTTTCTGCTGGCCGCTCGCGCTGGTTGTGCTGGTCCTCTATCCAATCGTGTGGCTGGTGCTATTGCCGTTCCGCATTCTGGGATTTGCTGTGGAAGGAGTGTTGGAACTGCTCAAGGCGATCATCCTATTGCCCGCTCGGCTGCTGCGCGGGCCACGCCGCGCCTGGTAGAGGTTTCTTCGGGAAAAATAGCCTGAGTGCTTCCATTCAGGGTCTTGATGCCGAAGGGCTGCTCGTACCCTTGATCGTCGACCGGCGACTATTTTTGCACTGGTTTCAGGACGATAACCAGCACCCGGCCATCGGACTTGATTTCCCCACCAGTTGCGGTCTTGGTTGACGTGATTGGGTGTGAGCGGGTCATGTAGTCCATCGCCTGGACCATCCCCGCATCTGTTAAAGTTGCGCCAATGAAGTCGCGCTCTTTGTCCACCTCCTGATCGATCTTGTGGGTGATGGCGTTCTTTGAGCGCTGATCTTTCTCGATGCCGATGTCGTGTGTGCCGGCTCCCGCCCAGATCGTCTGCTGCGGCGTGCTGAAGGGTGAATTCCAGATGCGGAAATGGTTGCGTTGTGCTGCGACTAGCACGGGATCGGTGCGTTCATAGCCGAAATCCTGCGGTCGCCCGAAGAGGTACAGAATGCTCATCGGTACGGCCATATAGGAGTTCTTCTGCAAGGTCGCCTCGAGCGCGCTAAGGACGGCGGCCTTGTTGTCCTTGTCGGCCTGAAGCCAGCCAGCAGTCTTGAACGCGTTGGTCACCTGCTGCTGCGAGCCGATGATGACGAAATTTACCAGGTCGCCGGGATTGCCGCCTTCCGGCTTATCCATCACTCGGTAGGGCAGCTTGGCGTCAAGCTGCACGAACAACGGCTTGAAATCGTAAGCGCTCTTGACGGCAGTAGTAGCCGCGCCCGGCGTGCGATCGATGTGGACTTCGTAATTCCCGGTTGGCGACTGAGTCGCATCCTGGTTGATGCCGAGATACAAGCGGCCGGCGACAGGCACGGTCACCGTTCCATCGGCGCCTACAACAAACGGTGTTGCGGCATCGCTATTGCCGATGCGGCCCACCAGCGCCCCGCGGCCCGCGCTGGGAACCATCAGGGGACGCAGCGTATCCACCCAGCCGCGCTGTGCTCCGGCCGGTGTGATGCCAGTATCCTTGCCCATGGTCACGGTGCCCTTGGCGGTGATGTGCAGCTTATCGCCGGCGTTGACGTCTATCTTGGTGTCAACCCACTTCGTGCTGCCGCTGATGGTGACATTGGTGCTTGTGGCTGCTGCGGCAGTGGTCGAATAAGCCAGATTGGCATGCAAGAAGGAGGCGCTTAGCAGCGCGGCGATCAGAATCCAGCGCAGGGATTTCATGGGGTACGGGGACTCCTCACGAAAGTCTAGGCGGTGAAAGAACCTTGTAACACCGCATTATAAGCTTACAATTAGGGAGTTTGAACCCGCCTATTCGACCAACGCCGCGGCCTTCTCCTCCGCCTCGGCAACAGCGC
>JBKQKT010000755.1:0-8065 GCA_052147365.1 Candidatus Korobacteraceae bacterium
CCATCACGCTGTGGCCGTTCCCCGCGCGCGAGTTGCGCGAAACGGCAAAGCATGTGAAGTCGGTCATGGTAGTCGAGCTAAACACCGGCATGATGCTGGAAGACGTAAAACTGACGCTAAACGGCGAGGTGCCTGTGGAGTTCTATGGGCGCGCCGGCGGCAACGTGCCTATGGCTGAAGAAATTACCGCGCAGGTCTTTGCGCGCATGTCGGCCCTTGTGTAAAAGAACGAGGAGGAAATCGTGAACGGTTACGAAGTTATCCATGAAAAGTCGCCGGTGTTCTACGACCGGTACGAGCGCAAGGGTGAACTGCAGCAGCAGACGCATTACTGCCCAGGTTGCGGACACGGCGTCGCACACAAGCTGATTGCCGAAGCACTCACTGAGTTGGGCCTGCAGGACCGCGCCATCCTTGTCAGCCCCGTAGGCTGCTCGGTCTTCGCCTACTATTATTTCGACGTCGGCAACGTGCAGGTTGCTCACGGACGCGCTCCGGCTGCGGCGACGGCCCTCAAGCGTGCGCATCCCCAGTCCATCGTGATGTCGTATCAGGGTGATGGCGACCTCGCAGCCATCGGCACGGCCGAGATTGTTCATGCCGCCAATCGTGGCGAGAACATTTGCGTGTTCTTCATCAACAACTCGATCTACGGCATGACCGGTGGGCAGATGGCGCCCACGACGCTAGTGGGCCAGGTAAGCACTACGTCGCCATGGGGACGCCGCCCGGGCAATGAGGGACTGCCGCTGCATGTCTGTGAGCTGCTGGCTGCGCTGGAAACGCCGACCTACATCGAGCGCGTCGCGCTGAACGACATGAAGAACATCATGAAGGCGAAGAAGGCCGTAAAGAAGGCGCTGGAGATCCAGAAGAATGGCGGCGGCTTCTCACTGGTTGAAATTCTGTCGCCCTGCCCGACCATCCTGAAGATGGACCCCACCGTCGCGCGCAAGTGGGTTGGCGAGACCCTGCTGAAGGTCTTTCCGCTCGGTGTCTTCCGCGACCGCAAGCCCGATTTGCCGGCCGACGCCAAGGTCCCGCACAAGTCGCTGGCGGAGGCACTGGAGGTGGAAGTGGGCGTGCCGGAAATTCCGGTGACGCACCGGCATCATCACACCCGCGATCTGACCGTGAAGTTTGCCGGCTTCGGCGGCCAGGGCATCCTGCTGATGGGGCAACTGCTCGCTGAGATGGGACTGCGCGAGCACATGGAAGTTTGCTGGCTGCCGTCGTATGGTCCCGAGATGCGCAGCGGAAGTGCGCATTGCCATGTCACGCTCGCCCATGAGCGCATCGGAACGCCGCTCATCTCGCAGCCCGAAGTGCTGATCGCTATGAACGAACTCTCGCTGCGCAAGTTTGCGACCAGCGTGGTCTCCGGGGGGCTTATTCTCTACAACCACACCAAACTGCCCGAGGACTTCAAGGTTAACCAGGCGCGGGTGGTGTGCATGCCGGCCTCGGAGATAGCTGATCGCCTGGGCTCGGCTAAGGTCGCCAACGTGGTCATGCTCGGCGCGCTGCTGGAAGAAACCGAGTGCTTGCCCGCGGAATCGGCCCTTGGGGTTCTCGAGGACACTGTGAGGAATCCCAAGCTGCTCGAATTGGACAAGCTGGCTATTTCGGCGGGACGCGGATACATTGACAACGAGGTAGAAGTCGGCGCCGTCTGCCAGCCGGACGGATATTCGTATTGAATTGTTGTTGGGGGTAAGTTCAAGCCCAGGGCCAATCTGTGGTGGGTAGGAACTGGGTTGCATGGCCAAACACTACGCGTTGGTTCGGCGTCCGGTCGAAAGCCGGATCCTTTTCCTTAGAGGTCGAAAGGTCCTTCTGGACAGCGATCTGGCCGATCTCTACCGGGTCACTGTCAAACGCCTCAATGAGCAGGTGAAACGCAACGCCGAACGCTTCCCTGACGATTTCATGTTCCGCTTGACGCCTGAGGAGACGAGACTTTTGAGGTCGCAAATTGCGACCTCAAACGGCGGACGCGGTGGGCGGCGCTACCTGCCCTTTGTCTTCACCGAACACGGCGCCATCATGGCCGCGAGCGTTCTCAATTCGCCGCAGGCCGTGGAAATGAGCGTGTTTGTGGTGCGCGCGTTCGTACGACTCAACGAGATATTGGCTTCGAACCGGGAGCTTGCGGCCAAGGTAATGGAGCTCGATCGCCGCCTGAAGACCCAGGACGCAGCTATCCATGACATTATCTCCGCCATCAAGCGCCTTATGAAGCCGCCATCAAGACGCATTCCGCAGATCGGCTTTCGAAGCGGAACACTGTAGCAATGAATCCCCTCGATGTCCCCGCTCGAGTCCGCCGGAGAGAGCCTTCCTGGCGCACACGTTACGCTGTTACCAGTACCGGCTCCCCGCGCGTGATCACCACCGTGTGTTCGTAATGAGCCGCGAGGCTATGGTCGACGGTGCGCACTGTCCAGCGGTCGCGGTCAACCGTGGTCCGGTTGCCGCCGGCAGCGATAATCGGCTCAATGGCAACCACCAAGCCATCGGTGAGGCGGACGCGATTGTTGAAGTCGAGATAATTCGGAACGGTGGGATACTCATGGATGGTGCGGCCGACCCCATGCCCACAATACTCTCGCAGCACGCTGAAGCCGTTGTGACGAACTTCTCGCTCGACGGCACGGCCAATCTCATAGATGCGGTACCCGGCCCGCGCCACGCGCATGGCCTGATGAAATGCGCTTTCGGCGCAGCGCGCCAGGCTGTCCGCAGTCGCTGAAAATTCGCCGACCCGCACCGTCACTGCCGCATCGGCAAAGAAACCAACCTTCTCAGCCGACACGTCAAGCTTTACCAAGTCCCCGGGCTTCAGAATGCGCTCGCCCGGAACCCCGTGTACCACTTCGTCATTCACGCTGATGCAGGCCGTGCCGGGGAATCCATACACTTTCTTCGGGGCTGCTGCCGCTCCGTGCTCCTCCAGCACTCTCGCGCACACGGTGTCGAGTTGAGCGGTGGTGACACCCGGATCGGCGGCCTCAGACATCGCGTTCAGCGCCAACCGGACGATCCTGCCAACCATTCGCAACTGTTCGAGTTCGAGCTCCGATTGAATCGACATGCCGCCTCAGATATACAAATTGCAGCCGTATCGTACACTCCTGGTCAATCGCCGGATTCCTCCAACAGCTTGCTGAGCGTGGGCTTGTGCTTTTCAGCCCTGGGTTTCGGCTTCTTGCTGGCCGGCTCAGCGCGGGTCGGTGGTGGAGCGCCTATCGTCGCGCGAGCAGCGGCCTTCACTGCAGAAGCAGCCCGGAAAGGTTTTGGCTTGCGTGTTTTCGACGGCACGATTCCCGGCCCCTCTCACTCGCTTTTATTTGCATTGTAACCGTCAACCAGCGGCAAGCGCCCCTGCATTTACCCCTTCCCCTCGCGCGCGCGGTTCTTGATCCAGATAGGCGTGCCTACAAACCCGAACGCAGCCCGAATCTGGTTCTCCAGAAATCGCTGATAGGAGAAGTGCAACTTCACCGCACGATCCGTGAAAAGAATGAAAGTGGGCGGCGAGACGGCGGCCTGCGTCATGTACAGAATCTTGACGCGCTTCGCCATCGGTACGGAGGCGCGCTCAAAATCGACTCGGGCGAGGAAGCGGTTCATCTCGCCGGTGCCGATTCGCTTGCGCCGCTCGCGCGCCACCAGCTTCAACGTGGAGAAGATTTTGTCCACATTCTTGCCCGTGGTGGCCGAAACTAACAGCACCGGCGCATACGACAGGAATTTCAAGTGCCGCCGGACCTGCTCTTCATAAGCCGCGGGTTCAGCCGGAGGCTTGCCGTCGGTCCGGTGCGTCGTGACGAGGTCCCACTTATTAATGACGACAATCACTGAGCGACCGCTTTCGTGGGCGTAGCCGGCAATGGTCGCGTCACCGGCGGTCACCCCTTCTGTCGCGTCAATCAATATCAGCGCGATGTCAGCGGCCTCGAGGTGTTTGCGCGCCATCACCACCGAAAGCTTCTCAGCCATCAGCTCGGTCTTCCCTTTGCGGCGAATTCCGGCCGTGTCGATGAACCGGTAGCTCTGGCCGTCGCGCTCCACCAGCTCGTCCACTGCATCCCGCGTCGTACCGGCAACGGGTGAGACGATGGCACGCGAGCTTCCGGTCAGCACGTTCAGCAGCGTGGACTTGCCGACATTCGGGCGGCCGATGATGGCGACCTTGGTTTCGCGCGCGCCTTCTGATTCCTCTTCTTGTTCAGGGCGTGGCTCGGCCGTGGGCTCTTCTTCCGCGCTGGGCCCGCGTTGCGGCATCACGCTGAGCACGTGCTCCAGCAACTCGGCCACACCGTTGCCACTCTCGGCGGAGATGGGAAGCACTTCTTTGATCCCGAGGCGACGAAATTCCGCAGCATACGGTTCCATCTGCGGGGTGTCCATCTTGTTGACCGCGAGCAGCAGCGGCTTGCCGGTGCGCATGAGCAGCCGCGCCAGGTCCATGTCGGGCGCAGCGAGTTCTGTGCGGCCGTCCACCAACATGACTATGGCGTCCGCTTCCTCCAGCGCGACCCGCGCCTGGCGAAAAATTTCCGCAGGGATGAATTCCTTCTCCTCGGGAATGATTCCGCCGGTGTCGATCACCCGTAGCTTTTGGCCAAGCCACTCAGCCTCGCCATAGAGACGATCACGGGTGATGCCGGGTTCGTCGCCGACGATGGCGCGTCGTGACCCGACCAGTCGGTTGAAAAGCGTTGACTTGCCCACGTTGGGGCGTCCGACGATGACCAAGGTGCCCGCGACCGGTGGCTCCCCGGGATGGGCAGTGCTGCCATAGTCAAAGTGTGCACGACGGTTCACTGGGACTCTTTCAAGCGGCGGTAGCCCAAACAGCTATTATAGGAACACGTTCCTCGCCCCGTGTCTTCGACCTCACAACCCGCCACAACTGCCGCGCGGTTGCCGTCGCTATACCAGTTCTTCGGGCCGGGCGGCGTGTTGGCGCGCACGCATCCGGCCTATGAGTTTCGCCGCGGACAACTGCAGATGGCCGAGGCCGTCGAGCAGGCGCTACAGGAGCGCCGTCATCTAATCGTCGAAGCCGGCACTGGTACCGGCAAGACGCTGGCGTATCTGCTTCCGGTCATCCGCTCCGGCAAGCGCGTCATCATCTCTACCGGAACAAAAACTTTACAGGAGCAGCTCTTTTTCAAGGATGTCCCTTTCCTGCAGGAGCACCTGGGTGAGCTGCGCGTCTGCTACATGAAGGGGCGCGGCAATTATCTTTGCCGCCAGAAGCTTTACGACCTTACCGCCCAGCCGCTGCTGAACGGACTGGAGGAGATCAACCACTTTCGCATCATCAGCGATTGGGAGAAGACCACCGAGACCGGCGACCGCGCCGAGCTGGCTGACGTGCCTGAGCACAGCCATCTGTGGCCGAAGCTTGACGCGCGCACCGACCGCTGCACTGGCTCGGAATGCCAGCAATTTCAGCGATGCTTCATCACCGAGATGCGACGCCGCGCCGCCGAGAGCGACATCATCATCGTCAATCATCACCTGTTCTGCGCCGACCTGGCGATCAAGGCGGCGGCCGAGCGTGCCCCCGACGCCGGTGTGTTGCCGGACGCAGGGGTTGTGGTCTTCGACGAGGCGCACGAGCTGGAGGACGTGGCCACCGATTATTTTGGCGTCACAGTATCGAACCTCCGCGTGGAAGAGCTGCTGCGCGATGTAGAAAACACGTTGCGACGGGTGGACGTGCCGATCACCGAGGTCATGCCGGCTTGCGGTCATGTTCGCGACCGCTCGCAGTTTTTCTTCTCCCTGATTCCACCCGGCGAGGGCCGCTTCGCCTTCGAGAACCGGCCGGAGTTTCTGGAAGAGAATGGCGACGAGTACCTCGGCCTGCAGAACGGGCTGCTGCATCTCTACACCGAACTGCAGGCGATTCCCAACAAGCCCGAGGAGGTACATGCACTGGCGCGCCGCGTGGAAGAAGTTCGCGTGCAGCTGGGATTCGTTCTGGAATCGAACGCGCGCAATATTGTCTTCTGGATTGAACGCCGCACCGGACGCGGGGCGCAGCACAACGTCTTTCTGCAAGCCACGCCGATTACGGTGTCCGACATCCTGCAGAAGACCCTGTTCGAGCATCTGGAGTCGGCGGTGCTCACTTCGGCGACGCTGGCGGTGGCTGGAGGCTTCGAGTACATCCGCAACCGGCTGGGAGTGCAGCACGCGCGCGAGTTGGTGGTGCAGTCGCACTTCGATTACGAGAGCCAGGCGCTGCTGTACGTGCCGCCTGATCTACCCGACCCGCGGCAGCCGCAGTTTGTAGAGCGCGCTGTGCAGCGCGTCAGAGAGTTGCTGGAGATCACGCGCGGACGGGCATTCTGCCTGTTCACTAGCTATTCGCTAATGCACCAGCTCTACGAGCGACTGCTCGGCGAGTTGCCGTTTCCCATGCTTCTGCAAGGCAATGCGCCGAAGGGTGTGCTGCTGGAGGAGTTCCGGCTAACGCCTAACGCCGTACTGTTCGCAACATCGTCGTTCTGGCAGGGAGTGGACGTGCAGGGCGAGCAGTTGAGTTGCGTCATCATTGACAAGCTCCCGTTTGCGGTGCCCAACGACCCTGTGGTGGCCGCGCGAATCAAGGCGATTGATGAAGACGGTGGCAATGCGTTCTACGAGTATCAGGTTCCCAGCGCGGTCATCTCACTGAAGCAGGGCTTCGGCAGGCTGATCCGCTCGCTGCACGATCGAGGCCTGCTCTGCCTGCTCGACAATCGCATCTTGAGAAAGCAGTACGGGCGGGTGTTTCTGGATAGCCTGCCGAAGTACAGCCGGACCACGGACATCAAAGCGGTAGAGAGATTCTTCGGGCACGCTCCCGAGCTGGAGTAGCCATTCGGCGCGGCTGCCCGCCAAACACGCTAAAATAGTGACTTAGCTGTAACCCGCCAATTTGCGCAGTTACAGCCGGAGGCCGGGGTCCCCATTTGAACGCCGGGGTTTGCGTTCGATGGGGTGGAAGAGAGCATGTACGAAGTTACCGTAGAAGACACTTTTTCCGCAGGCCACTACCTCCGCAACTATCGCGGCAAGTGCGAGAATCCCCACGGACACAACTACCGCGTCCGCGTCACCCTGAGCGGCGAGCAGCTGGACAAGGCAGGCCTGCTGCTGGACTTCAAGGACCTGAAGGACGTTCTGCGTCCGGTGATGAACTATCTCGACCACCAGATGATGAACGAACTGGAGCCGTTCACGACAGTGAATCCATCGGCGGAGAACCTGGCCAAGTATTTCTACGACGAGACCAATTCGCGGCTGAAGCAAAGCACCGACGGGCGAGTGCGAGTGAAGGACGTAACCATCTGGGAAACCGACACCACCACGGCGCGCTATAGCGAGTAGCGCCTCCCATGCAGATCATTGAAATCTACAAGTCGTTGCAAGGTGAATCCTCCTACGCCGGGCTGCCCTGCGTGTTCGTGCGGCTAGCAGGATGCAATCTGCGCTGCACGTGGTGCGACAGCGAATATACCTTCACCGGCGGCAAGCGCATGACACCGGAAGAAATCGAGACTGAGGTGCATCATCTTTCGCCCGACGGCGGACTGGTGGAGATCACGGGCGGAGAGCCTCTTCTGCAAGAGCGCGAGGTAGTTCCCCTCATGGACAGCCTGCTAGCGGCGGGCTACACCGTTCTGCTGGAAACGAGCGGCGAGCGGCCGTTGGAGCGCGTTCCGTCGGGAGTGGTGAAAATCGTGGATGTGAAGTGTCCTGACTCAGGAGAGGGCGACACTTTCCGCGTGGAAAACCTGAACTCACTGACACCCCGCGATGAAGTGAAGTTCGTCATCGCGAGTCGTTGCGATTACGAATTCGCGCGCGACTTCATACATGCGCACGCGCTAGGATCGCGCGTCAGTTCGGTAATTCTGTCGCCCGCGTTTCGCAAAGACGCCTCCGGGAGCCGCGATGTGTCGCATTGCCTGGTCGATCCCCAGCAGCTTGCCGAATGGATGCTGGCTGACAGTCTCCAGGCCCGGCTGGGGCTGCAGATCCACAAGTTCATCTGGGAGCC
>JBKQKT010000756.1:0-8750 GCA_052147365.1 Candidatus Korobacteraceae bacterium
GGCGTCAATGACTATCTCGACCGCGACGGATCGCGTACCCCGATCCAGTTTCACATCTCCAACGATCGCGACAAGCACCCCGTCAACGCCCAGGTCGTGCAGGCCGCGACCAAGTGGAAGAGGATGGCCCTGAAGCAGTTCAACTGCCAGCCCGGCGAAGGCATCTGCACCGACATGCGCGCCGTCCGCAAGGACTACTTCCTCGACCACGACCACAGCGCCTACGTGGACCAGTGGGACTGGGAGCGGGTAATCACCGCCGACCAGCGCAACCTCAGCTTCCTCAAAGGCGTGGTCAGCAAGATATGGAAGGTCATCGTCGGAGCCGAGCGGCACGTGCAGGAAATTTTCCCGCAACTGCGTGACCCGCGCTATCCCAATCTACCCGAGCAGCTCAAATTCCTGCACGCCGAGGAGATCCTCGACCTGTATCCCGAGCTGCCGCGCAAGCAGCGTGAAACCGCAATCCTGCAGAAGTATCCGGCGGTGTTCATTATCGGAATTGGCTGGACGTTAAAGGACGGCTATCCGCACGAAATGCGCGCCGCCGATTACGATGACTGGGTCACCGAGACCCGGGACGACAACGGCCACATCCGTCATGGGCTGAATGGCGACATCCTGGTCTGGAACCCGGTGACCCACCGGCGGCACGAGTTGACCTCAATGGGCATCCGCGTGAATGGCGAATCGTTGAAGAAGCAGTTGGAACTGACGGGCCAGATGGACTTCCTGAAGTTCCCCTACCACAAGGCGATTGTCAATCACGAGATTCCGCTCAGCATCGGCGGGGGCATCGGCCAGTCACGGACATTGATGCTGCTGCTGCGCAAAGCGCACCTCGGGGAAGTGAGCGTCACCGTGTGGCCCAAGGTGCTGAAGGAGATGTGCGAGAAGAAGAATATCCATGTGCTGAATTAGAAGAAAACCACAGAGGCACCGAGGCACAGAGTTCGGAACTCATTTTTCTCGGTGCCTCTGTGTCTCTGTGGTGAACTATTCTGTCTTCTTCTTTGGCTTCATGATTTGCCAGGCCGAATCCGGTATCCGCCGTCCGATCAGGCTGAAGATGCTTGCGCCCGCCAGCATCTCGCCGCCGTCCATATACACCATCTCGCCGTTGATATAGCCCGCATAGTCGCTAATGAGAAACGACGCAAGGTTGGAAATTTCCTCCAGAGTCCCAAAGCGGTGCAGGGGATGGTGCTCCAGGACTTTCTTCTCCAGCTCAGGGACAGGCAGCAGCCGCGAGAACGCGCCTTCCGTGCGAATCGCGCCCGGAGCTATGGCAACAAACCGAATCCCGCGCCCGCCCCATTCCACGGCCAGGCTGCGCATGAGCGCGGCCACTCCGGCCTTCGCCACCGCGCTCGGCACCACATAAGCAGAGCCGGTATCGGCATAGGTGGTCGCGATACTGAGCACCACGGCTTTGTGCCGCGTAGCCAGCCAGCGCCGGCCGCACGACATGGTCATGTTGATGGTGCCCTTGAGCACAATGCCGATAACCGCGTCGAAGGCGTGCGCCGATAGTTCCTCAGTCCGCGCTAGAAAGTTTCCTGCGGCATTGTTCACCAGCACATCGAGTGGGCCCTTTGCCCATAGCTGCTCGATGAGCTTTTCGACATCGTCGTCATAACGCACGTCGCAGGGGAAGCCCTCGATGGTCCCGCCAGTCGACGCGGAGAGCTCCGCAGCCGTTTTCTGCACCACCTCGACCCGCCGTCCGCAGATGTACACCGTGGCACCGAGTTGTAGAAATCGTTCGGCCATAGCGCGGCCAATTCCTGTGCCCCCACCAGTAATGAGAATGCGTTTGTCCTTTAGAAGATTATCAGTGAACATGATGCCCTTTCCGAATCAGAAGAGATTTAAACCACAGAGGCACAGAGACACTGAGATTTTGAAATCCTTTACTCTGTGCCTCTGTATCTCTGTGGTTATAGCTCCTGACCCTCGAAAGCACCTAACCCTAACATGCACAGCAACTTCATGTCAGTGACCTGGTCGCACCGGCAACATACCAAAAAGTTGCATTGACCGCCGCGCCCCGCTTCGATAGCCTTTTTGTATGATGACTCCGCTGGTTCATCGCCACCATCACCATCATTGCGTGGCAAACGTGTCAGCGGGGATCATCAGATAAGCGTTTCAAGGTCTCATATTCTCCTTCCCCGCTGACGCAACTCAGCGGGGTTTTTGTTTTGGCCGGAGGAACACGCTATGACCGTAGAAATTGACTTTGACAAGATGGGCGGCTTGGCCCCAGCCGTAATACAGGACGCCACAACCGGCGAGGTCCTCATGGTGGGCTTCATGAACCGGGCCGCGTTGGATGCGACGCTGAAAACCGGCTACGTGACCTTTTTCAGCCGCACGCGCAACCGGCTCTGGACCAAAGGCGAAACCTCAGGCAATCGCCTGAAGCTCGTCGCCGCCTCCACCGATTGCGATCTGGACACTGTCTTGTGCCGCGTTCAGGTCGAAGGCGCGGGCGTGGTCTGCCATACCGGTACAAGAACTTGCTTCAACGTTGAACTGCCTTTGATGGAAGGTGAGCAATGAAACTACGCCTCGGCATTCCCAAAGGCAGCCTTCAGGACGCCACCTTACAGCTCTTGGCCCGCGCCGGCTTGCAGGTGTACGTCAGCCCCCGCTCCTATTTTGCCGGCAGCACCGACCCCGAAGTCGAATGCATGCTGATCAGGGCGCAGGAGATGGCGCGCTACGTTGAGCACGGCGCACTAGATGCCGGCATCACCGGTCTGGATTGGGTGCTGGAGAGCGGGCTCGACGTCGTTAGCGTCGCCGATCTTATCTACGCCAAGCAGAGCCGCGGCAAAGTGCGCTGGGTGCTGGCCGTGCCGGAGGATTCGTCCGCGCAGCGCCCGGAGGATTTGCGCGGCGCCACCGTCGCGACCGAGCTCGTCGGCGTTACTACGCGCTACTTTCAGCAACGGGGCATCGACGTCAAAGTCGAATTCTCCTGGGGCGCCACCGAGGTCAAGCCGCCGACCCTTGCGGACGCTATCGTGGAGGTCACCGAGACTGGCAGTTCGCTGAAGGCCAATCGGTTGCGAATCATTGAAACTGTACTCGAATCCAACACCCAGATCATCGCCAACAAGAAAGCCTGGGCCGACGCCGGCAAGCGGCAGAAAATCGAGAACCTGGCGCTCATGCTTCGCGGCGCGATGGAGGCGCAAGGCCGTGTCGGCCTCATGCTCAACGTCCGCGTCGAGGACTTGCCGGCAGTGCTCAGCGTGTTGCCTGCCTTGAACAGTCCGACTATTTCTACCTTGAGCGACAACTCGTGGGTCGCCGTCAACACCATTCTGGAAGAGACTGCGTGCTGGGAGGTCATCCCCCGCCTCAAGGCTGCCAACGCGCAGGGTATTGTTGAGTATCCGCTGAACAAGGTGGTGCCGTGATGCGCATCCTGAAGGGCAAGCCCGCAGAAAAGGCGGTGGCCAAGCTGGAACGGCGCGCATCCCGGCTTGACGCGGTTGAGTCCAGGGTCTACAAGATCATTCAAGCCGTACGACGCGATGGAGACAAGGCCCTCCTTCGCTATGCCACATTGTGGGATGGGCTGCAGAAAGGCCAGCCGGTACGGGTTTCCGAGGCCGAGATAGAAGACGCTTGGGATTCCGCACCTCGCGAAACGCGGGACGCCTTGCGCCGCGTTTCTGCCAGTATCCGGCGCTTTTGCCAGTGGCAAATGCCGCGCGAATGGAGCAGGAAAGTTCCCGGGGGCAAACTCGGCCAGATGGTTCGTCCGCTCGAATCAGTGGGCTGCTATGTGCCCGGCGGGCGCTATCCTCTTCCATCCACGCTCCTGATGACCGCAATTCCCGCACAGGTGGCCGGCGTGCCGCGCATTTGCGTGGTCTCGCCGCGTCCTCAACCTGCAACCCTGGCAGCGGCACAATTGCTTGGCGTTCGTGACGTCTATCGCTGCGGCGGAGCACAGGCCGTGGCGGCACTGGCCTATGGAACCGAAACGATTCAGCGCGTGGACAAGATCGTCGGCCCGGGAAATGTTTTCGTCACAGCAGCCAAGAAATTGGTGAGCTTCGATTGCGCCATCGATATGTTGGCCGGACCAACCGAGGCCGTGGTTTACAGCGACAACGGGAATGCGACCTTTCTCGCATCCGATTTGGTCGCACAGGCGGAGCATGATCCCGATGCTGTGGTTGTTTTCATCACCACTCGCGTCGCACTCGCGCAAAAAATGAGAGGCGCCGTCGAAAAGCTGAGTCGCGGCAATCTGATCGCCCGGCAGGCGATCCGCCGCAATGCGTGCCTGCTGGTGGCTTTGTCGCGCGAGCAGGCGATGGAGTGGGTCAACCGCATCGGCCCAGAGCACCTCACGATTGACGAAGGAGACCTTCCGCTCGTTCGCAATGCGGGGTCGGTTTTCGTGGGCGACTATTCGCCGCAGTCAGCGGGAGATTATGCGGCCGGGCCCAATCACGTTCTGCCCACCGCGGGAGCGGCGCGATTTCGCGGTGGGTTGAGCGCCCACGATTTTGTCAAGATAATCACCGTACAACAGTTCAATGTTGAAGGATTGCGCCGCATAGCTCCTGTAATCACGACGCTGGCCGAAACCGAGGGCCTGCACGCTCACGCGGAATCGGTCCGCATAAGGGTTGGGGGCCCCGGGCAAGCGCAGCCTTTGCGCTTGGTGGGGTCAAGGAGCGGCCATGCTTAGAGCGCGCAAAGCAGTCCAGCATTTGCAGGAGTACCATCCGCCGCTCGCGCGCCGCGACGGACTGCGTCTCGACTTCAACGAGAACACCGACGGCTGCTCGCCGCGTGTGCTAACACGAATGAAAGAAATCACAGCTGACGACCTGGCGCGCTATCCCGAGCGCGCGCCAGTTGAGAAGATCGTTGCCGAGCACCTGGCACTCGCGCCCGAGCACGTACTGCTTACCAATGGCGTGGATGAGGCCATTCACCTGCTGTGCGAGGCCTATCTCGAACCGCAGGATGAGGTGCTGATCGTCACACCCACTTTCAGTATGTTCGAGATCTATGCTGCGGCAACTGGCGCTCGCGTCACGCGCCTGCAGTGCGACAGCGATTTCCAGTTTCCCATCGCGAAGCTCCTTAGCAGCGTCACGCCTGCGACCCGGCTCATCGCAATTGCCAGCCCCAACAATCCGACTGGAACGGTTGCCACGCGCGAACAGGTTCTTCAAATTGCCGCCGCCGCGCCTGATGCCGCGTTACTGGTGGACGAGGCTTACTTCGATTTCCACGCGGACACGGTTCTCTCCGACGTTAAAACAATTCCCAACCTCTTTGTGGCGCGCACATTTTCAAAGGCCTACGGGTTGGCAGGCCTACGGATCGGAATCCTCGCCGGACCGCGCGAGCAGATGCCGATGGTGCGGCGTGTCTCGTCGCCCTATAGCGTAAATTCGGTCGCGCTGGCGGTATTGCCCGTTGCCCTTGCCGACAGCGATTACCTCAGCAGCTATGTCGCCCAGGTGAGGGGCGGACGCGAGCGCCTTCAGCAAGAGCTGCAAAGTCTTAGCATCCGCGCCTGGCCGAGCCACGCGAACTTCCTCCTCGCGAAAATCGGCGAGCGTCACCGCGAGTTTGTGGCCGCCGTTCGCGCGCGAGGGATACTCATCCGCGACCGGTCTAGCGATCCGGGGTGCGATGGATGCGTGCGCATCACCCTCGGCACCGCTGAGCAAACAGATCGCTTGCTCACCGCCCTGCGCGAGGTAGCGCTCGAACTGAAGCTCGGCAGCGAGGTGACCGCATGAGACGCGCGCGCATCCATCGCAAGACGAACGAGACCGATATTCGCGTCGCGCTCACCATCGAGGGCCGCGGCCGCGGCGCATTCAGCAGCGGAATCCGCTTCCTCGATCACATGCTGGAGTTGCTGGCACGCCATGGTGCGTTCGACCTGGAACTGCAAGCTAAGGGCGACCTTGACGTGGACCAGCACCACACCGTCGAGGACATCGGTATCGCGCTCGGCGAGGCATTTGCGCAGGCACTGGGCAGCAAGCGCGGCATCCTGCGCGCCGGATACTTCGTCATGCCTATGGATGAGACCCTTGGCGTTGTCGCGGTTGACTTCGGTGGGCGCAGCACCGCCGTGATCGACACCAAGGTCCGTGCGCGGCTGGTGGGCGATCTGCAGAGCGAACTCGTCGCTGACTTCTTCGACGGCTTTTCACGCGGCGCGAAAGCCAACGTTCACGCCAAGGTAATGTACGGCCGCTCGAGTCACCATAAGATCGAAGCGCTGTTCAAAGCTTTTGCCCGCGCTCTGCGGGTGGCCTGCTCGAAGGACCGCCAGCTCGGACGAATGTTGCCGAGCACGAAAGGGCTTCTGTGATAACCATCGTCGACTACGGCGCGGGAAATCTTGCTTCGGTGGTGAAGGCCATCGAGTATCTCGGGCAGCCGTGCGCCGTGACCGCTGATGCTGCGATCGTCGGCGACGCCGACAAGCTCATCATCCCCGGGGTCGGCAACTTCAAATCCACGCTGCCGCTGCACGATGGCCGTCTAGGCATCGCAGTCCGCGAGGCGATTGTCGAGGGCGCGCCCGTGCTTGGAATCTGCCTCGGCCTGCAGTGGATGTTCGAAGGCAGCGATGAGGCCCCCGAACTGGGCGGCCTGGGCGCCTTCAGCGGAACCTGTGCGCGATTTTCCGACCGCGTGAAGTCGCCGCATGTGGGATGGAACCGGATCGAGGTGGTGCCCCGTTCGCGTTTGCTGGCGGGCATTCCCAACGGATCGTACGTCTATTTCACCCACTCTTATCGCGCGCCGCTATGCGCCGACACGGTTGCGACCTGCGTTTACGAAGAGCCTTTTACGGCCGCGGCCGAGCGCGACAACCTTTTCGGACTGCAATTTCATCCTGAAAAGTCAGGCGACGTCGGCATCAAAATCCTGGAGAACTTCTGTGCCCTCTGAGACCCTCGCCAAGCGCATCATCGCCTGCCTCGATGTCCACGGCGGACGCGTGGTGAAGGGCATACAGTTTGTGCAATTGCGCGACGCGGGCGATCCTGCCGAGTTGGCAGCGGCGCACAGCGAGGCCGGCGCCGACGAAATTGTCTTCCTTGACATCACCGCGACCGCGGAGTCGCGCGACACCCTCCTCGAAACCGTGCGCCGCACCGCGCGCCAGCTCTTTATTCCCTTCACCGTCGGCGGCGGCATTCGCACCCTCGACGATGCAGCGGCCGTGCTCGACTGCGGGGCCGACAAAGTTGCCATCAACTCCGCCGCCATCGCCCAGCCATCGCTGATCACCGCGATCGCGGACCGCTACGGTTCGCAGGCGGTCGTGGTAGCCATCGACGCGCGCCAGCTAACTCCCACAACGTGGGAGGTGTACGTGTGGGGCGGACGCAAGCCAACCGGGCGCGACGCCAGGCAGTGGGCGGTGCAGGCCGAGCAGTTTGGAGCGGGCGAGTTCATGCTGACCTCGATGGACCGCGACGGCACCAAGTCCGGCTTCGACTGCGAGCTGACGCGGAGCATCGCAACCAGCGTGCGCATTCCGGTCATCGCGTCGGGCGGCGCCGGCGAGCCGCGCCACTTCGTTGAAGTATTTCAGCAGGGCGCCGCCGACGCTGCGCTGGCAGCCTCGGTCTTCCACTTCGGATTGGAATCGGTACGGGCCATCAAGCAGGAACTGCACGACGCCGGCATCCCGGTGAGGTTGTAGCATGTTCGAGTTTTCTCGGGAGAGCTCTGCCGCTATAGGGGTCCCTCGACTCCTCGCTGCGCTCGTCGCTCGGGATGACAAGGGGGTGAGGCTCGCGTGCTGATTCCTTCGATTGACTTGATGGGCGGCAAGATCGTCCAACTTGTGCAGGGCGAAAAGAAAGCGCTGGAGTTCGAGAACTTCAGCGAGTGGACGATACGCTTCTCGCGGTATCCCGTGGTGCAGTTGATTGACCTGGATGCCGCCATGGGCAAGGGTTCCAACCGGGACCTCATTGCTGAGTTTTGCCGCGCGCTGGGCCCCGCGAAGACTCAGGTAGGCGGAGGAATTCGCACCGCCGACGATGCGCGACGCGCATTCGACTCCGGCGCTGCGAAAGTGATCATGGGCTCATCGCTGGTGAAAGACCATTCAATCGATGTGTCCTTCGCCGAAAATCTCAGCCGGCGATTCGGTGCCGAGCAACTGGTCTTCGCCGTCGATTCCCGCGACGGACACGTAGCCATTCATGGCTGGAAGACAATCACGGACATCGCTCCCGCCGCGATGATGGGGCAACTGGAGCCACTCTGCTCCGCCTTCCTCTACACGCACATTGACACCGAAGGTCTGCTGCAAGGAATCCCGCTGGATGTCATCCGCGAGCTGCGCGGCCAGACCTCACGACGCCTGATCGCCGCCGGCGGAATTCGCAGCCAGGAAGAAATCGACACGCTCGATGCGATGGGCGTGGATGCGGTGGTTGGAATGGCAATTTATTCCGGACTACTGGCAGTGTGAGGGTGGCGGCAAGTTGCGGCGCTGTTAAGCTTTTTGTGGCCTGATTTTAGCCCGGCGAAAATCGGCAGATGAAAAATCTCCCACTCAACCGAAATTCAGTAGTTGGACGTTTCGACGCGGTATAGACTCTGGGTGATCGAAGAAGCAGCGTGACTTGACGAGTCGTATATTCCGATTCCGCTAAAGCATTCAGCTTTTTGTCAAATTGAAGGCTCAAGATGAACGATCAACCAAAGAAGGAACAGTATTC
>JBKQKT010000757.1:0-4484 GCA_052147365.1 Candidatus Korobacteraceae bacterium
ACCGAGATTGAGCAGTGCATCGAAGGCGCGAAGCGCATCTCCTCGGCTGTGCGCGGCCTGCTGGATTACGCCCGTCCCGGGCCGCTCAAGCTGAGCCAGGTCAGCCTGCCCCGGCTGGTCAGCGACACGCTGAAATTTGTCGAACACCAGCCCCTGTTCCGGCAGATTCATTTGCAGAACTGCGTACCGCTTGACCTGCCCAACGTGAGCGCTGACGCCAACCAGCTCTCGCAAATCCTGATGAATCTGCTGCTCAACGCTGCGCAGGCAACACCGCCGGGAGGAACAATCACGGTACTTGCTGAGAAAGTCAGGTTCGCTGAGATGGTCGAACTCAGGGTGCGCGACACCGGATGCGGCATTCCTGCCGACATCCTGCCACATGTCTTTGAACCCTTCTTTACCACTAAGCGCGGCAAGGGCACCGGACTGGGACTGAGCATCACACGGAATTACGTCCGCAGCCACGGCGGTGACATTCAAGTAGAGAGCATTCCTGGTTCGGGTACTACGGTGCGCGTTACCTTGCCCATGCAGCAGGCGGGCAAAGCCGTGCCGATTACCGAGGAGGTCATTGCCTAGCTATGGCGTATTCCATACTGATTGTGGACGACGAAGCACTTACGCTGCGCACCATCGGACGCGCCCTCGACGGGGAAGGGTTCGAAGTGTTTCTCGCCGATACCGGGGAAGAAGCGCTGAAAACCATCGCCGCGCAACAGCCCGACCTGGCCCTGGTCGATGTTGTGCTGCCCGGCATTGACGGCATCGAAGTGTTGCGGCAGGCGAAGAAGGTTGCTCCTGCGACCATCGTCATCATGATGAGCGCCTACCACCTGGTGGAGCGCGCCGTGGAAGCGATGAAGCTGGGCGCCTATGACTACCTGATCAAGCCCTTCCACATTTCCGACATGGTGAACACCGTGCGGCGCGCAACTGAGATGCTGGCATTTCGAATCCGCGTGCGCGACACGGTGCAAAGCGCCAAGGGCCGCTACGATTTCGGACGAGTGGTGACGCACAGCCCCGCCATGCGCGAGATTCTAGAGATGGCGCGCAGCGCCGCGGAGAGCGACCACACCACCATCCTGATTCAGGGCGAGAGCGGCACCGGCAAGGAAGTGCTGGCGAAGGCCATCCACTACAACAGTCCGCGAGCACAGGCGCCGATGATCAGCCTAAACTGCGCCGCCCTGCCCGATACGTTGCTGGAAAGCGAGCTGTTCGGCTACGAACCCGGCGCTTTCACCGATGCCCACCGGCGGAAGGAAGGACTCATCGAGAAAGCTTCCGGCGGCACGCTGTTTCTTGACGAGATCGGCAACACTTCCTTCAGCCTGCAAGCCAAACTGTTGCGCGTGCTGGAAGAGGGCAATTTCCTGCGCCTCGGCGGGACAAAACCGATCCAGGTGAACGTCCGCATTATCAGCGCGACCAACAGAGTGTTGAAGGAGGCAGTGACCAAAGGCGAGTTTCGCGAGGACCTGTACTACCGGCTGAACGTGCTGCCACTATTCATTCCGCCGCTGCGGGATCGCCAGGAAGACATTCTGCCGCTGGCGCTTGACATCATGCAGCACTTCAACAAGGAGCTGAAGAAGAACTTCGCCGGCTTCACGCCCGCCGCTGCCGAGCTGTTGCAGAAGTATCCCTGGCCCGGCAATATTCGCGAACTGCGCAACGTGATCGAACGGATGATGATTCTTTCCAGAGAAAACGAAATCGGCGAAGAGGACCTGCCCGAGGAGCTTCGCGACTACCACGAGGAACCGGCGCCCGTGGAAGGACTGTCTTCAATGGACGTTTCGCCGACCGGCGATCAGTTTGTCAGTTTGAGGGAACTCGAAGACCACTACATCTCAGAAGTGCTTAACGCAACCGGGCAGAACAAGACTCACGCCGCGCGCATTCTCGGCATCCATCCCACCTCGCTGCTGCGGCGGCTGAAGAAAAATCACGAGTTCGTATCGTGAAAAGCCAGGTTAGCGTCTAAAGTCGGGACGCGAATCTGGGGACCGGCGATTTCCCAGGTTAATCCATTTTGGGAACTTCCGCGTTGCGAACGCCAACAAGCGCATGCCCACAGGAGACTGGGGATTTACTATGGTGGCAGTCAAGACGACAAAAGGGGAAATCATGGTTGACTGCACGCTGCGAAGACGATTGGTTCAAATTCTCGCTGTAGTGCTGTTGGTCTGCGGCGCGGCCACCGCTGCTGACGACCCGTCTCACGGCGCCACGAACTTCGTATTCGTGCCGGAGGGCCGCCTTTGGCATCCGATAGGTCCGGCGAAGCTGATTACGACGTGGTCGGGCCCTTTCAGGAATGCCGGCGGACATCCGGCGAGTATCTATATGGTGTTCTTAAAGGAGCCCAGGTCGTCGCACGAATTGAGGGATTCGTTGCCCTCGAACGTTCGTGTAGTCCATGCGCTTGCAACGGATTTCTATTACCCGAGCCTTGCGACACCGGGACCCGATCTCGCGGCTCTTGGGTATACAGCTTCCGGCTTCGATATTGCGGACAAGCTCGTCAAGAGCTTTCCCGACATTTCAGCCTTGTTCCCATCTGGCGTACGGACGAGCGGCTGTCAGGCTAGCGATGGCAATTTCTCTTTTATACTGGGAAAGGACGCCGATGCTGCCTATCTCGTCACCTCGGACGCCTCGGGCCGCGCAATAAACGTTGCATACGTGCCCGCCAAGCTTGTGGAGGGCGACCTGAATGCCATACTGGACGGCCTCAGTTACTACGAACAGGGCGGTATGGCCGAGATCATGAGATTCAGCGCGCTGTTCTATTACCTAAGCCGAGTGTCCCTAACCGACAGTCTCGGTGCAATAGCGGCGTATCCGCGATGTCCAGACACACCCACCGTGGGAGCAACCGGCGTCGAAACGCCCAAGGGCTGGACTCAGGCCGTCAAGGCCCTGAAATAGCTGCAAGGCCGTTGCTTCTTGCCCGCTCTCTGCGGTGAAATGTAGTAATTGACCGTCGCATTCCGCACTACTGCAAAGTGCGACGGTAACCCTGCAAAACGCAGTAGTTAGGCCATCCTCTATTGGCACCAGTTCTCTATCTCCTTTAGAAGCACAGCCCTTTCCGGGAAGACGATTGCCCTCCACGTGCACATGTAAAGGCGGAGCGCGATGCCATGGCGATGTACTCAGCAACACCGTCCGAACCACGCAATCATCGCCAGCTCGCGCTCCACTCCGCGCCACGATCTTTCTTTCAGACCTCGAGCGGAGCAGGCAAGGAGGCCTTATGTCGATCTTATTTGTCCTGCTGACGTTCTTATTGATTCTTACCGTAATGTATTTCCGCCGTCCGGAAAGTGCGGCGAACGGGCTGCAAGTCGCGCCCGCCAAGCGGGTCGCAACGCCTGTGATGTTGAAGCAAGGCGGATTCGAAGTTCCAGAGGAATATTGCTTCCATCCCGGCCACACCTGGGTGGTGGACGAGGGCCGGCAGAATGCCCGCGTCGGCATCGATGCCTTTGCCGGCAACTTGCTGGGCAAGATCGATTCCATCGAAATTGCCGACCTGAACCGCTGGGTGCGACAGGGACAGCCGCTGGTCACAGTCACGCGTGAAGGCCGCAGCATCGACCTGCTGTGCCCCGTCGAAGGCGTGCTGGTGTCGGTGAACCACGAAGTTCTGAAGAACCCGAATCTTGCCATCGAAGATCCGTATCGGAACGGCTGGCTGTGCGCGATCAAAGCTCCGGAGTTGGCGACCAACATCAAGAACCTTCTGCAAGGCCCGATCGTGATGCCATGGATGCAGAACAGCCTGGCGCGCGTAGCTGCGATGGTGCAGCAACTCACTCCCGCCCTGGCGCAAGACGGTGGCCTGCCGGTCAAGGGCCTGCTCTTCCAGGTTGACGCCGGTGTGCAGCAAAAACTGGTGACTGAATTCTTCCTGACCTAGAGCAGCCCGGCAAAGGAGACCGGAGGACGTTATGGCACAAGAAAAAGGATTACTCATCGACATCAAGCGCTGCATCGGTTGCCTGGGCTGCGAGACCGCCTGCAAGCAGCTCCACGGATTCGGCACCGACCCCGAACCAACTCTTTCCGACACCGCTTTCACGGTAGTCGAGGCGCGCGGCGACAAGTTTGTCCGCAAGCTTTGCATGCACTGCGAAGATCCGGCCTGCGCCTCAGCGTGTCCGGTGGAAGCCATCAGCAAGACCCGGCTCGGCCCGGTGGTCTATAACGCCGACAAGTGCATTGGCTGCCGCTATTGCATGCTGGCATGCCCGTATCAGGTGCCGCGCTATCAGTGGACCAAGCTGGCGCCGTTTGTGAAGAAGTGCGACATGTGCGTCGACCGCATCAAAGCCGGAAAATCAACGGCATGCGCCGAAGCCTGCCCGGTGCAGGCCACCATCTTCGGCAATCGCGACGCGCTGATCAACGAAGCCTGGAGCCGCATTCGCAGCGATTCGTCTTATGTCCCGCACATCTACGGTGTGGAG
>JBKQKT010000758.1:0-19139 GCA_052147365.1 Candidatus Korobacteraceae bacterium
GCTTTCGTTGCGGATCATGTGCTCGATGTAGTCGGCGCAGGCGATGTTGCAGGCCGGATAGGTGTGTTTGATGGGGCAGTCGTAACAATTGACTTCCGGCGCGAAGACAACATCAGCGATCTTTCCGGCCGGTTCCATCGCCCAGCGGCGTGGATCTCCAGTTGCGGCGATCGATCCAGCGGTTGAGCCGTGATAAGAGCGGTAGCGCGAGATGATCTTGTTCTTGCCGGTATACATCCGAGCGATTTTGAAAGCCGCTTCATTGGCTTCAGTACCGCTGGTGGCAAAGAAGAACTTTTCTATTCCTTTTGGAACAACTTCGAGGAGCTTCGAACTTAGGCGAGCGCGCGCGGCGGTGGCGTATCCCGGAGCGACGTAGCAAAGTTCGCGGGCCTGTTCGGCGATGGCCTCGACGACGCGGGGATTCTTGTGGCCGAGGTTGACGCACATGAGCTGTGAGCTGAAGTCGAGATAACGCTTGCCCGCGCCGTCAATGAACCAGCAACCTTCGGCGTCAGCGATGTACAGCGGTTTCCAGGTTTTCTGAAAGCGCCAGGTGCCGTAGTTGTTCTGGCGCGTGAGCGAGGAAATCTGTTCACTGGTGAGCGCTGCCGACGCAGAGTTTTCGTTCATGGATGGTTGCCTCCCATGCGGATGGAACTTATCGTACCATTCGGAACGCGTGACGAAGGCGGAGGAGCTGCACGAGCGGAATTGAATGGCGACCGAGCGAATCAGGCCGCGTGACGCTCGCCGATGAGACGTTATGTGTTCGAAAATCGGACAAAAGTGATGCGAGAAGATTAAAGAGTTTACTCGCGTTGCCGATATAGAGCGACAGAAATCGGGATGTGAAGATGGAGATCGCCCCCATTCCGGGAATTCGCGCATTGCCCGCAGTAAGGGCACCACAGACGGAAATGCGTGCGCCTGCAATCTTCGATATCGACCCTTCGTCGAGGCCGGGCGATGACGCGGAGCAGCGGAACAGGAGAAAAGCGGCCGGCGCGGAGGAAAACGAAGAGGACGATCTGGTGCCTGAGAGCGAGACCGCGGTCAGCGGGGCGGACCTGGAAGAGGCGCCCGCGAGGCAAGTGGATTACTTCGCCTGAATCGAGGCCCGAGAAGATGCCAGCGATTGAAATTCAGGCTATAAGCTCCCGAACGATTGCAAAGAAGCCTGGAGCGTCAGGCGGTGACGGTCTCGCGCAGTTTGTGGTCCTCGAAGAGGGGATCGGAGACAGGCAGAGTGTCGCCTTCGGCGAGACGCAGGAGACGGTGCAGATACGCACGGGATATGGAAAGGCTGCGCGCCGCCAGGGTCTTGTTTCCGTTGTTCTCGCGAACGGCTGCGACGGCAAGCCTGATTTTGTAATCACGGAGTTGCCGCTCGAACGAGCCGGATGGCTGGTAATCGGCAATGTCGACGATCTGGTCAAAGGCGGCAGCATCCTCTTCCGGTTCGTGGTTCTTGATGT
Source organism: Candidatus Korobacteraceae bacterium (assembly GCA_052147365.1). Lineage (GTDB taxonomy): Bacteria > Acidobacteriota > Terriglobia > Terriglobales > Acidobacteriaceae > Bog-257. The sequence goes on from JBKQKT010000758.1 coordinate 1,479, forward strand.
TCAGGTCTTCGGTGCGTACGACCCGCCCGGGCGCGAGGATGATAGCGCGCTGCATCACGTTTTCAAGCTCGCGCACGTTTCCGGGCCACGAGTAGCTCTGGAGCATCTCCATGGCCGCCGGCTCGATTGAGTCCATTGGTTTTTGGAAGACGTTGGCATAGTGGCGCAGGAAATGGCCAGCGATGAGGGGAATGTCCTCGGGCCGCTCCTGGAGCTGCGGCGAATCGATGCGCATCACGTTAATGCGATAAAAGAGATCCTGACGGAATTTACCTTCCGCGACCAGCTTGCCGAGGTCCTGATGTGTGGCGAAGATGAGGCGAGCGCGCAAGGGGATGAGCTTGTTGGAGCCGAGACGGCTGAATTCCATCTGCTGCAGGACGCGAAGGAGCTTGACTTGCGTGAAAACGCTGAGGTCGCCAATTTCATCGAGGAAAAGGGTGCCATCGGCGGCCTGCTCAAAGTAGCCTTCGCGCGAGCCGACGGTGCCCGTGAAGGCCCCCTTCTCATGGCCGAAGAGTTCAGCTTCAATCAAAGTTTCGGGAATTGCGCCACAGGAGACAGCCACAAAGGGCTTGTTTGCGCGGCTACCTAGATTGTGGATGGCGCGCGCGATAAGCTCCTTGCCGGTTCCGCTGTCGCCCGTGACCAGAACAGCGGCATTGAGATTGGTTACGCTGCGAACCAATTGATACACGCGCTGCATGCCGGGGCTCGACCCGATGATGCGGTCGCAATTACCGGGCTCCTCGATGCGCTGCTGCACGTTATGCAACTGCTGTTTCAGCGATGAAGTTTCGTACGCCCGGACGAGCATGGTCTTGAGATCGCGAATCGATGGCGGGCGTCGACAGTAACCAAAGGCCCCGGAACGAACGAGTTCAAAGGCGGTGGAACGCAGGCTGTCATCGGCCATGAGGATGGCCGGGACGCTGGAGCCGATCATGCGCCTGGCAAATTCAAGGCGACTTTGAAGTGTGTCCTGCGAGGAATAGAGGTCGAGGATCATGACATCGCAGGCGGCTGGGGACGCCAAAGCATCCGTTCCATCTCCATCCGGCTGGAGCAGGACCTCGAAGTCCTTACCAAGGGCAGAAGAAAGAAGCGGGTGCAAGGAGCGGTCTTCCGAGTACAGTCCAATTCTTGTCATTGGCGGGCGATCTACCATCTCGCCGATATTTAGAAGCTAGGGCGATGTGAGTTCATCATCGGCAAACGCGGGCGTAGGGAACATTCCTCTTTCGTGCTACAAGGATGGGACCTTGGTAACGGCGCGGAGGAAGGATTGGGTGTCGGAAGTTATGGAAAAAAGACAGCTTATTACCTACTGACCCAGAATCGAACAATGGCGTTGAGATTCCTCTCACAATGACTCCGGAAAAGAATCGCATTTTCCATACTTTCAGACCGGGCTTACGTTCGTAACCGAACTCGTAATCTTTTGATTTAGCAATAGGTTACATGTGTGATCGTTCTTGTTTGATGGAGAGGCGCAGGTGTAAACGCGCCGATGCGGGGCAGAGACCTAGCGTAAACAACTGTGCACACTGAGGGGGGCAATTTGGAGTCATCTATTTGAATCAACAAGGCTTCATAGTCTTCAAAGTTTGGCGTGGGAATTGCTCTGAGAGGGGTGGTTCGGAATGCCTTCGGGCAGGGAGCAAGCGTAATGCACTCGTTCGCGTGGTGGCCGACGGTGGTCGTTCTCGGTGTGGCGACCTTCACAGATCTTCGCAGCCGCCGAATTCCGAATTGGCTTGTGTTTCCTTTTTTTGGATGCGGAGTCGCGGTTTCGATTGCGCTGCACGGCTGGCACGGCGCGGAACAGAGTTTGAGCGGAGCGGGTCTCGGGCTGCTGATTTACGGGTTTCTCTTCTGGATGGGCGGAATGGGCGCAGGCGATGTGAAGCTGTGCGCAGCCATTGGTGCGTGGATTGGCCCACTTCAGCTGTTCTACGCGCTCGTATTTACCGGCTTGGTAGGAGGGGCGATTGCTCTTGCCATTGCGGTTTGGGGTGGATTCCTGAAGGAGTTATTTCAACACACAGGTGATTTGGTTTTCAGCGCGCAGGATCGCGGAGAAGCGGTTTTGAACAATCCGCTGCGGCGCAAGATGCCGTATGCGCCAGCAATCGCGATCGGGACATTGATTTCGTTTTTCGCACGTTAAAAACGGAGCACGGCAGTGTCGAGCTCGGAGCACGGCAAGTTTGAACTTCCTCCGGATTGGGAGTCTGTGCCTCCCAATCTGCGAACGTATCGCACAGCAAGGAGCGCAGACGACGTGGCCACGAATTCTTCCCAGTACTCCGCCAGTCAGTTTCCCGACCCCATCGGCGTTGAGGATCTCTCCATCGCGGTGATCAGTCCCAGCGATGAGAGCCGGCTGGAGGCGATGCACGCCATGAGCAGGTGCACGGGCGCTTACGTCAGCGAGTTTTCCAGCTATTCATTGGGAACGGGCGATCTTCCATCGACGCTGGATGAGGACCAGGACGTCATCCTCATCGATCTGGACGGTGACGCGGAGCTTGCACTGGAACTGGTAGAGAGTATCTGCGCGAACGGCGTGGCGACGGTAATGGTGTACTCGGAGAGCTCAGACCCGGAGTTGCTGGTGCGCTGCATGCGCGCCGGTGCGCGCGAGTTCCTGACGCTCCCGTTTTCGCCGGACATAGTGGCAGATGCGCTGGTGCGAGCTGCGGCGCGCCGACCGACGACGCGGCCGGCAAAGAAGCCGGCGGGCAAGCTCTTCGCGTTCATGGGATCCAAAGGCGGCGCCGGAACGACGATGATGGCTTGCAATTTTGCGGTAGCGATGGCCAAGGACTCCGGTGAGAGAACCCTGCTGATCGATCTCGATCTGCCGCTGGGCGATGCTGCGTTGAATCTTGGAATCGCGGCGGAGTTTTCAGCCATTGACGCGTTGCAACAAGTGGAGAGGCTGGATGCGAAGTTTCTGGAGCAGCTTCTGGTGAAGCACAGCACGGGCTTGTGGGTGCTGGCGGCGCCGGGGCGGTTCATTCAGTTCCAGGCCGACAGCGAAGGCATCAACCGGCTTTTGCAGGTTGCGCGACGGGAGTTCGACAACGTGGTTGTGGATCTTGGATCAAGGCTGGAGCTGATGGGCACGACTGCGTACAAGGAAGCGACCACGGTCTATCTGGTCACGCAGGCGAGCATTCCCGAGTTACGCAACTCCAACCGGCTGATCACGCAATTCTTTTCGGCGCCCCAGCCAAAACTTGAGGTAGTAATCAACCGATTTGAATCGCGCGTTCTGGGCGTTTCGGAGGAGCACATTACCAAGGCCCTGACCCGGGCGGCAAATTGGAAGATCCCCAACGACTACGAGTCGGTTCGGAACATGCAAATCAGCGCCAAGCCGTTGGTCCTTTTGGATTCGGCCATTTCGAGGCAGATCCGGAAGATGGTCGATGCGGTGACGGGGAAGAGCGAAGCCACTGCCAAAAAGAAGAAGGGCTTCATCAACCTATTCGGATGATTTTTCAAAGAGCGGAATTCTCCAACTGGAGTGAAGGTACAACGTGGAAATACTTAACTTGGAATCGTACAAAGCAGAGATTCATCGCACGCTGATCTCGAAACTGGATCTGGAAAAGCTGTCGCGCGTGAACTCCAGCCAGGCGCGCCAAGCGGTCTCGGGCTTGGTGAAAGAGATCATGTCGGACCAGCGCGTGCCGCTGAACTTCGACGAGCAGGAGAGGATCCACGCCGAGCTGCTGGACGAGGTATTTGGACTCGGGCCGCTGGAGCCGCTGCTGAGAGATCCAAAGATCTCCGACATTCTGGTGAATGACAAGGACCACGTGTTCGTGGAAAAGGGCGGCTTGCTGCAGCGGGTGGATACGACCTTCCGCGACGACCGGCATCTGATGCAGATCATCGACCGCATCGTTTCGCGCGTCGGCCGCAGAGTGGATGAGTCCTCGCCGATGGTGGATGCCCGCCTGCCCGATGGATCGCGCGTCAATGCGGTCATTCCGCCGCTGGCGCTCGACGGGCCATCCATGTCGATCCGGCGCTTCGGAACCGGCCCTCTGGCCGCGAACCAACTGGTGCAGTTAAAGAGTATTTCTGCAGAGATGATGGAAGTTCTTTCGTCAGCGGTCCGGGCGCGCATCAGCCTTCTGGTTTCAGGAGGCACGGGCGCCGGCAAGACGACGTTCATGAACATCCTGTCGCAGTACATTCCGAACAACGAGCGGCTGGTCACGATCGAGGACGCCGCCGAATTGAGATTGGCGCAGGAGAACATCGTGCGCCTGGAGACGCGGCCGCCGAACATCGAAGGACAGGGGGCGATCCGGCAGAGGCAATTGCTGATCAACGCCCTGCGTATGCGGCCCGACCGCATCATCATTGGTGAGGTGCGCGGCGAGGAAGCGTTCGACATGCTTCAGGCAATGAATACCGGCCACGAAGGCTCGATGACCACGATTCACGCGAACACGCCACGCGACGCATTGTCCAGGCTGGAATCGATGGTGGCCATGACCAACATGAACCTGCCGGAGCGCTCGGTACGGCAGCAGATGGCTTCAGCGCTCACCATCGTGGTGCAGGCCACCCGCATGAGCGACGGCACGCGCAAGATCACCAACATCTCCGAGATTACGGGCATGGAAGAGAACGTGATCAGCATGCAGGAGATTTTCACGTTTGAGCGGAAAGGCATCGGCCAGGACGGCCGCGTGATCGGAGTCTTCAAGCCTACACGGATTCGTCCCCGGTTTTTGGAAAGGCTGCGCGTGTCAGGCATCATTCTGCCACCCAGCCTGTTTGAGCGCGAAACAGTGGTTGGCTGAGAGGGAAGGAGGGAACCTAAATGGGATTGATCATCGGTTTGGTTTTTGTTGGCGTGTTCGCGCTAATTGCCCTGCCGCTGGCGGCGATGGGGCCCTCCAGCAGCGCCAAGCAGGCTTTGGCCACGCTGGACTCAGCAATCAAGGTCGACCGGCGGGATTTGTTGCCGCAGAAACTGAACGTGCGCAAGAACGAACTTCTCAGCAGCATTCCCTGGCTGAACCAGAAACTGTTGAAGTTCGAACTGACGCCCTATTTGCGCAGGATGCTGAGCCAAGCCGATCTGGATTGGAGCGCAGGGCGGTTGATGCTGTTGTGCGCGGCCGGCTTCGTCGTCCCGACCTACGCGCTTCTGGAAACGACCGATAGCACCTTACTGGCGTTTGTGACGGGCGGAATACTGGGAGTGCTGCCGTTTGCCTTTGTTCTGTTCAAGCGCCAAAGGCGATTCAGCGCATTCGAAAAGCATTTGCCCGAGGCGCTGGACCTGATGGTCAGCGGCCTGCGCGCCGGACACAGCTTGCTTGCAGCGATGGCGCTGGTGGCTCGAGAGTGCGCGCCGCCGGTGAACACCGAGTTCAAAATCTGCTTCGAGGAACAGAACTACGGCCTGGAGATGAAAGAGGCTCTGGGAAACCTAATCACGCGGGTTCCGGTGCAGGATCTCAAGATCGCGACCACTGCGATCTTGATTCAAAAAGAGAGCGGAGGCAACCTGGCCGAGGTGTTGGATAAGACCGCGTATGTAATCCGGGAGCGTTTCCGGCTCAAGCGCCAGATCATGGTGCATACGGCACAGGGGCGTTTTACAGGGTTGATTCTTACGTTGCTTCCGGTTGTGCTGGGCATAGGCATTTATTTTGTAGACCCTGGAATGATCAGCATTCTATGGCATCGCGACATCGGCATCAAGCTGATGTGGGGTGCGGCGGGGCTGATCACGGTTGGCGGATTTGTGATTTGGAGAATCGTCGATATCGACGTGTGAGGAAGAGTCATGATTTTTGCGATTCTGGCGTTTGTAGCAGTCTTTGTGCTGATCGGGAGCATCGGGGTGCTGATGTTCTATCGCGAGGCGGCACTGGACCGTATCAGCCAGGTGATCAACCCGCGGCGCGCCAAGCAGAAGACGCTGGTCGAGACTTTCCAGAATACGGGGTCGTCGATCGGCAATGTGGTGAAGAAGTTTGAGAACCTGATGCCGAAGAGCGAGAAGGAAGTCTCGGTCATCAAGATTCGGATGCAGCGGGCGGGATTCCGCGGCGAGAATGCGATCAAGATTTTCTACGGCTGCAAGGTGTTGTTGCCGCTCACGCTGGCGGCCATCGCCGCGGTGAGCGGATTAGCGGACATGGGACCGTTCTTCGTATACCTGTTGGCGCTGGGCGGAGGATTTCTGGCGCCGGACTTCTGGCTGGGCAAGCGCATCGAAAAACGGCAAAAGAAGCTCACGCGAGGCTTGCCTGACGTTCTCGATCTTCTGGTGATCTGCATGGAAGCTGGCCTGAGCCTGGACCAAGCGACGGCGCGCAGCGCGGAAGAGTTGAGGTCATCGCAGCCCGAGATTTGCGACGAACTGGCAGTTGTGGTGCTGGAACAGCGCGCTGGAAGGGCTCGCTCAGAGGCATGGAAGACCATGTCGGAGCGCACCGGGGTGGAGTGTCTGCGCAACCTGGTTTCGATGCTGGTGCAGACGGAACAGTTTGGAACAAGTATTGCCAAGATGCTCCGCGTCCATTCGGACACGCTGCGCGTGCAGCGTGTGCAAATGGTCGAGGAGATGGCGGCGAAGACCTCAGTCAAGCTAGTGTTTCCGCTGGTGCTGTTTATTTTTCCTGCGCTATTTCTGGTTACACTGGGACCAGCCGCGATCATGATGGCTGATTCGTTCAAGTCACTAACCAAATAACTGAGGCAGGAAGAGGGGAGCATCGATGAGCAACGAGATGATTATCAGGGTTGTTGCCGCGGCATTGGCGGTTGTCATTCTGGTGATTTTGATTCAGCGCCGCCGGACGCGGGTGAAGTAAGAGCCGGAAGGCAAGAAGCCGTGGCGTGAAGAAACACCCGTTCAAGCCACGGCTGGAGTACGAAGCTTCCGTTGCCGGGTTGCATGCCGCGCAGGCGGCAGGTGCCTCAGTAGGCCGCCTGGGCAGGGGGAACAGGTGAAGTGTTCCCTTCGCAGGCTTGAGTGCAGGCGAGGAGAAAGGGCAGAGCCGCAGATGGAATTAATGGAAAGAGCCGAACCGGTGAAAGGAACGCCGGGAAGTGAGGGAGCCGCGGCACTGCCGCCAGGGGCCCAGTTAAAGATGGAACCGCAAACATATTGTGCTTACAACCAGACGCGGGAATGTTTCTTAGGTTTGAAGGTAAAGGCCAGCGAACTTGCTTCGAATCAGGTCGCGGAAATGATGCTGGACAAACCGCTGAAGTCGGGCGAAGGCTTGTGGATGAAGCCATTCCGGGGCATTACGGCGACGGCGATGCCGGCGCCGCTGGATCTGATTTATCTGGACGAGGATTGCCGGGTAATCGAGATGGCGGAGTCGTTTCCGACATTTCAGGTGAGCTCCGCAAGCCCGAGGCCGGAGAGCGTGCTGGCGTTACCGGCGCACTCGATTTACTCGTCGCAGACGCAGTCGGGCGATCAGCTTGTGCTCTGTGTGGCCGAAGAGATGGAGCGGCAATTGGAGAGGCTGACCAACAAAGCCGACCAACCTGAGCCAGGGCCGGAGATAGCGGGCGCTGCGCTGCTGCGCGAAAAGCCATTGTGGAGCGGAGGCCCGGGATTGCTCGAGCTGGAAGACCGCAATGGACACGACAAGCCCGAAGCACGGAAGACGCACAGTATGGACCTGACGCCCCCAAGCGCCAAAACCAAGAGTCAGTTGCGGTCCTGGTTTGATCGTTGGTGGTCGCCGGATCCACGCAAGGCTCCGCGCGTGAAAGAGCCGGGTCTGGCTGCCTATTACTGGAACGGCGCTGCGCCAGTGGCGCACGGAGTTCGAGACATCAGTTCATCAGGACTCTATGTGGTCACCGAGGAGCGGTGGTATCCGGGCACTCTGGTTCTGATGACGCTGCAGAGGACCGATCACGGCGAGGAACTGGCGGAGCGGTCAATCGCTGTGCAATCTCGAGCGGTGCGTTGGGGTCCGGATGGTGTAGGGTTGCAGTTCATTTTGGCCGACGAAAAGGACATGCGCAGCGGGAAGACCGCGATCCTGGACGCGGCCACCCGGGAAGAGTTCGAACTCTTCCTGGCGAAGTTGGATTTGCAAGTGTAACAGGCGCACTGGTGCGCCAAGGAAGTCAGTCTCTGGGCGGGCGCGGTTGAAATGCGATGGCGAAACCGGCTGCGCCGTGAGGTGGAACGATGACGATTGAAAATGGCCTGCGAAAGATCGGTAATTTATTTGGCCAGCGGGGCGAGGAAGGTTCGGCCCTGGTCGAATTCGCGTTGACGCTGCCGATGCTCTTTGGGCTGATATACCTGTCGGCAAGTTTGACGCTGGGCATGTACAACCTGCAACAACTTGGAAACGCAACCTCTGCCACCGCGATGGCAGTCGGAAGCGACGCCGGCTTGTTTCCGGGCAACGACCCGTGCGCTTATGCCAAGAGCACGATGCTTGCGTCACTTCCCACCTGGACGGCTGGGAATTTCAGCTACACGCTTACCATCACGGATACCAGCGACGCTACGCACAAGTACACCGGAACCGGAACATCGTTCTCGTGCAGCAGCGCGCCGGCGATGGGGCCGAACTACCCTGTGACTCTGACTGTGACCTACACGTACGCATGGCTCGGGATTCCCGCGATGCCATTCTTCAACGCCGGGACCAAAACAGCGGGAAGTTTGGCTTCGAGCGAATCAGCGATACAGATGTGAACGGAGGAAAACCTTAAATGAACCGGATTGTGTCTCGACAAATTCGCAGGCTCATAAAGAGTCAGCAGGGCCAATCCATCGTGATGGTCGTAATTAGCGCCTCGGCGATTCTGACGATGGCTGTAAGCTCGGCAGAGGTCGGCCATGTCTACTACGCCTACCGGCAACTGGTAACGTCGACGGACGAGGCCACGCTGGCGGGTGCGCAAGCCATGTCCGACGCACTCCTTAATACGAGTTCGAGCGGTGCCTACACAGCAGAAGTGACGGCGGCAGTGAAGCAATTCAGCTCCGTATCGCCTGGGGGATTAAACGCCAGCAGCATGCTGTCGAGTGACCAGATTTCGTCGCAGACTCTCTTCTGTTCGTCCACGATGTCAAAGGCGCCATTCTATGTGGAGTGCCAGACTCCTCCGGGGAGCTCCACCGGTTACAACGCAATTACAGTGAAGCAGACAGCAGTGGTGAATCTATGGTTTGGAAAATTCATTGGCATTCCGTTGATGAACCTGTCGGCTACCGCGAGCGCAGCGATGAAGGGCGGATCGGACATCCCTTATAATCTGGCCGTCATCATGGACACCACGGCTTCGATGAAAACTACCATACCGGGCGATAAGGATTGCACGACGTCGCAGATTGTGTGCGCCGTTCAGGGTCTCGAAGTCATGCTGCAAAATATGGATCCGTGCGCGCAGAACACGACCTGCAGTTCAAGCACGCCATACGTGGACGACGTGGCCGTATTTGTGTTCCCCCCGGTGCCCTATAGCTCAACGGGCAACTATAAGCCGCAATACTGCGGTACCGGAGTCAGCAGCGTGCCGTACAACTTCGTCAACGTGACTCCGGGGTCAAGCCAGAACCTTGCCATCGAGACGACGGGCACGCATGCTGGCACGTACGAAATCATCCCCTTCAACGACGTTTATAAAACCAACGATACGTCGGGCCTTGCGGTCGCGTCAGCTCTGGCCGAGGCAGTCGGCTTCACCGGTTCCGGGTGCACGGGCCTTTCGGCACCGGGTGGGCAGGGAACATACTATGCACAAGTCATTTACGCCGCGCAGGCGGCGCTTGTCACGCAGCAGACCGCGAATTCGAGCTCAAAAAACGTCATGATCATTTTGAGTGACGGCGACGCGACTGCCTGCGCTTCCGGCGCGAACACCACGGCCGGCGGTTGCAACACCGCGAGCAATATTGTTGCGGATAATAACCCGAGTTGCGGCAGCAGCGGCGGCAGCTGCCTGAATGGAACAGGAACGGCCACCACGAATTCGACAGGCTACCAATCGCCGACCTATCCATCGGCGCTGGGCGAGTGCGGGCAGGCTGTTCAGGCGGCACAATTGGCTACGGCCGCGGGAACTGTTGTTTATACGATCGGTTTCGGGTCTGAGACTACGGGGTGCACAACGGACAAAACATACACCACAACCGCTGGCAGCACCGATGGCGCAGAAGCGTGGCCGAGCGGCCCCTATTCAAAGACGCCATGCAATGCGATTGCGGCGATGGCATCCAACGTGAACACCTTTTATTCCGACAATTCGGGCGGGTGTCCGGCGCTCTCCCCCGCTAACGCGAATTTCACGAGCCTGGCACAGATTTTCCAGGCGATCGTGAACGGCCTGAGTACTCCGCGCATGATTCCCAACGGGACGACGTAGAGCATCTTTGCAAACGAAGTGGGATTTAGCAGGAACATCTGAAGGGTACGGGCAGAAAGCCTGTACCCTTTTTTGCGAAAGCAGCCGGAGAAAGCAATCAAACGGAGGGGTGGGGGTTGGCTCGGACTTAAGCAATGCGCTATTTATCTAATCATTTGTTTAACTTACGGCCCACGGTTCTTTGAGTACTCTGGTCACCGCCGCATAGCACGAAAGTGCAATTCTCTCATTACCGCCGAACCAAGATCATTACATGAGACCCCCAGTTTCTGGGAAGGCCGCCGTGGAGTCGACGAGATCACACGGTGACACAATTCCCGGGACGAAAGCGGAATCCAGTCTGTAAGCAAAGTGCATGACTTCCCCAGCGACGCGGCTTTGCCCTTGAGAGTTTAACCAGCGGAAGTTCGATTCCCTGTACAAAGGGATTTGGGGAAAGGGAAACGAACACATCCGCGATGTTCAAGGCCAAGGTTGCGAAGTGGTGGCTCCCAGCACTGCAAGCCAGCGTGATGGACGGGTTGGCGCTGACATTAAAAAGCGGTGACTGTGCGACAGGAGGGATTTGAACCATGGGTATGAAGCGAATAGGGAAATTGTTCAAGCGCCGGTTCCTGAAAAATCAAAAGGGCCAGGCGGCGGTTGCCGTGATGATCACAGCAACCACAATGATGGCGCTCGCCGCCGCTTCGATCGAGACGGGTCATGTGTATTACGCGTACCAGAAGCTTGTGGCGTCGACGAATGCGGCAGTGATGGCAGGCGCGTCAGCCATGCCGAACACGACCACGGCGAAAACCTACGTGACCGAATACAGTTCGCAGTCGGGTCAATTGAACGCGAACGCTATGTTGACGAACGATACGGCCACACCGACTTTCAAGTGCCTGAGCACCGTGTCAAATTCGCTGAATGTGCCGTGCCAAACCTCGACGGGCGGCACCGGTGGATATAACGGGCTGGCGGTTACGCAGACGGCGACGGTTCCTCTGTGGTTTGGCGGATTGGTCGGCATGAAGCAGATGAACATGTCGTACACGGCAGAAGCGGCGATGGCGGGCGGTCAAAACTCGCCTTGGAATATTGCCGTGATTGTAGACACCACCGCTTCGATGAATGACACCGATAGCGGCGTCCAGTGCAGTGGAACGCAAATCACCTGCGCCCTGCTTGGCGTGCAGGCGTTGCTGAACGATCTGTATCCCTGCGGGCTGGGGCAAACCTGCACGACCAGCACGACATACGTAGACAGCGTGAGCCTGTTTGTGTTCCCGGCAGTTACGGGCACGACGGCGTCGAAAGATTCCACTTGCCCGACCGCCAATCCGACGATCGTGGCCTACACGTTTCCTGATCCGCCCTCGAATACAACGCTACCCACGGCGGATACCTACCAGGTGGTTGCGTTCAAGAACAACTACAAGACGACCGACGCAGCGACGAGCCTGAACCAGGCTGCGCCGATCGTGATCGCGGCCGGAGACTCCGGACAATCCAACTGCACCGGGATCAAGGCGCCGGGTGGCGAGGGAACCTATTACGCGCAGGTGATCTATGCTGCGCAGACGGCGCTGCTGGCGCAGCAGGCGTCTAATCCGGGATCGCAGAACGCGATCATTCTGCTGACCGACGGCGATGCAACCGCGTGCGCATCGAACGCCAACACCACGGCCGGCGCATGCAACTCAAGCAGCCAGCTTGTGGCGTCGGAGGGCACGCTGAACGGAACGGGAACTCATACCAGCAATCCCACGGGCTATCAGTCCTATGCTTATCCGTCGGCGCTCGGGATGTGCGGTCAGGCGGTGCTGGCGGCACAGGCCGCGGCAACTGCAGGAACCACCGTATACACGATTGGGTACGGCGCCGAAACGTCGGGTGGGTGTCTGTCCGACAAGACATATAGCGCGAACCTGACAACTGAAGGCGGAACCTGGGGACCGGGTGACCAGCCCTGCGCGGCGATTGCAGCGATGGCCTCGACGACATCGAATTTTTACTCCGATGACGCACACGGCTGCGAAGCGACGGCGCCTAGCAACCAAAACCTTACCAAGCTGACTGCAATCTTCCGCGCGATTGTAGACAACATGGGCGAGCCGCGGCTGATCCCGCCCGGAACGACATAGGGCGGGGTGAAGCAGCAGGAAGTGTGGTTTTTCGAAGGGTACGGGGGAAGGCCCCCGTACCCTTTTTGCTTTTGCCGCCGCGGGTCCTTTGCCGCTTCCGGCCGGTAAATCGTGACCAACGTAACAATTCAGTAGCACGAAAGTGCAATAGCCGGTAACGACGCAAGGCAAGATGATGGCAACAGTAACCCCTTCCCCAAGAGGTCGCAGGAGTGTCCGCGAGCGCGCACGATGGCATCGCAGAGGGACAAATCCGCTGACCTCTTCGCGCTGACGGCGCGATCCAGGAATTGTCTCTCAAGTTATTGCGAACCAGCCGGCGCGGCCCTCCTCCACCAAGTTCACAAGCAAAAGACGGTCGAAATCACGACCGGCCGAGCGGGCAGAATCGTGTGCCGGCTCCGCGCCGCCGCGTGGTTTGCAATTCCGTGGCGGAAATCCGAGAGCGCTCAAGTTTGCCGTGCCGCCGATGGCGTAGCAAGGGCGTCGTACGAATCCACGTTCCACAAACTTCAAATTCAACCCATCGAGCAACCGAACGCCGAAGATTTCGGTGGCGAGGCTGCATGAAAGGAGGAATTTGCAAATGAAACGGTTTAGAGTTCCGTTCTTACGCAGGTTCCTTAGGAATCAACGGGGTCAGGCGGCGGTTGCCGTGATGATCACAGCAACGACAATGATGGCCCTGGCCGCAGCTTCGATCGAGACGGGTCACGTTTACTATGCGTACCAGAAACTGGTGGCGTCGACGAATGCGTCGGTGCTGGCCGGCGCGGAAGCCATGCCCAACACAACGATGGCGACAACCTACGTGACCACGTACAGCTCGCAGTCCAACGGGATGAACGCGACCCCGATGTTGACGAATGTAACCGCGACACCGAAGTTCCTTTGCCTGAGCACCGTGTCAAATTCGCTGGATGTGCCGTGCCAGACGTCCACGGGCGGCAGCGGCGGTTACAACGCAATGTCTGTGACGCAGACCGCGACGATTCCTCTTTGGTTCGGGGGTTTGGTTGGGATGAAGCAGATGAACGTTTCCTACACCGCGAAGGCGGCCATGGCGGGCGGTCAAAATGCGCCGTGGAATATTGCCGTGATTGTGGACACGACCTCGTCGATGAACGACTCGGATAACGGCGTCCAATGCACTGGAACGCAAATCACCTGTGCGCTGCTGGGTGTGCAAGCGCTGCTGAACGATTTGTATCCCTGCGGGCTGGGGCAGAACTGCACTACAAGCACGAATTACGTGGATAGCGTGAGCCTGTTCGTTTTCCCAGCGGTGACTGGTACTACTGCGTCGAAGGATTCGACTTGCCCGACCAGCAATCCGACGATCGTCGCGTACACATTTCCAGATCCGCCTTCCAACACGACGTTGCCAACGGCGGACACCTACGAGGTGGTTGGGTTTAAGAACAACTACAAGACGACCGACGCAGCGACGACCCTGAACCAGGCTGCGCCGATTGTGATCGCGGCAGGCGACTCAGGGCAAAGCAACTGCACCGGGATCAAGGCGCCGGGCGGTGAGGGCACCTATTACGCGCAGGTGATTTACGCGGCACAGACGGCGCTGCTAGCGCAGCAGGCGGCCAATCCGGGATCGCAGAACGCCATCATTCTCCTGACCGACGGCAACGCGACCGCGTGCGCATCGAACGCCAATACGACAGCCGGCGCGTGCAACTCAAGCAGCCAACTTGTGGCGTCGGAGGGCACGCTTAACGGCACGGGAACCCATACCAGCAACCCCACGGGCTACCAGTCCTACGCCTACCCATCGGCGCTGGGGATGTGCGGCCAGGCGGTGCTGGCGGCACAAGCTGCGGCGAATGCCGGGACGACGGTGTACACGATCGGTTACGGCTCGCCGACGTCGGGAGGATGCCTGTCGGACAAGACCTACAGCACCTCGGTGGGGACCAATGGGGGGAGCTGGGGACCGGGTAAACAGCCCTGCCAGGCATTAGCGGCTATGGCTTCGTCCGCGGTGAACTTCTACTCCGACGACGGCCAAGGCTGCGAAGCGACGGCCCCGAGCAACCAGAACCTTACCAAGCTGACGGCGATCTTCCGCGCGATTGTAGACAATATGAGCTCGCCCCGGCTGATTCCCAACGGCACTACATAAAAGGTGGGCTTGACTTCTGTCCGAGAATCCGGTAACAACGTCTGAGAAAACCGGGTAACGACGCGACTCGATCGAACGAAGGGAGTTCCCCCCGTGCGTATTTCCTGGACGATTGTACTGGCAACGTGTGTTCTCTCGATTTCCGGCTGTTCCGGAGTGCCGGGAACATCGCCGACACAGACGGCGGGCAGCTCAGTTCCGGGAGCCGCGCTGCACGGCATGGTGCATGGCGGACAGCAGCCGATTGTGGGTGCGCACGTGTACCTCTACGCGGCCAACACGACCGGCTACGGCAATGCGGCTGTTTCTCTGCTGCAAAGCGCCGGCGGCACTGTCTCTGATGGCCACGGCAACTACTACTATCCGACACAATCCGGTGGCACATTCAGCATCACGGGCGATTTCACCTGCCCCAGCCCGGGTTCGCAGGTGTATCTATATGCGGTAGGCGGCGATCCGGGATTGGGAGATGGGGCGAATTCGGCTATTGGCTTGATGGCAGCCCTTGGAACCTGCGGCTCGCTTTCGTCCGCGCCCTATGTTGTCATTAACGAGATTTCGACCATCGCCACGGCGTATGCAATCTCCGGCTTTGCGACCGATTCGACGCATGTGTCGAGCTCGAGCTCACCGCTGGCGACGGCGACGGACGTGCCCAACGCATTCGCGACCGTGACGAACCTCGAGTCATTGGGTAGAGGCGTGGCGCTACCGACCACGCCCAACGGCAACGGAGTGGTGCCGCAAGCCACGATCGATACCCTGGCGGATATTCTGGGAGCATGCGTCAACTCGGCCGGGCCGTCTTCAACGCCATGCAGCATACTCTTCGCCAACGCGATGAACGGAAATTCGCAGCCCATGGAAACAGCGACGGCCGCAATCAACATCGCGCATAGTCCGGGAGCGAATACGGCGACGCTTTACGGGCTGCTTCCGGCGAATCTGCCGTTCCAGCCGACGTTGCTGTTCCAACCGAATGACTTCACAATCGCGATCACCTACACGGGGGGCGGGCTGGACGGAACCGGACTGGCCCCGCAAGGCGTCGCGATCGACGCTGCAGGCGATGTCTGGGTGCCGAACTTTACTTCCAGCAGCCTCAGTGAATTTAATTCAAACGGAGTTCCCAAGAACGGCTCGCCCTTCATCGCGGCCGGGCTCGACAACCCTACCAGCGTGGCAATTGATACATACGGGAGCGCATGGGTTGCAAATTACAACGGTAATGACCTCAGCGAATTCAATGCGCAAGGGCTGAAAATCTCCGGACCTCCGGGTTTCATCGGCGGTGGGCTGAATGAGCCGTATGGAATCGCCATCGACAACGTGGGCAATGCTTGGGCGGCGAACTTTGGCGGCAACAGCCTCAGCGAATTCGAATCCAACGCGTCGGGCGGCCTGGCGCTCTCCAGCAGCAGCGGATATGGATCCGACGTGCTTGCCGAACCCGCCGGCATTGCCGCCGATATTAACGGCAATGTTTGGACCGCGAATTATGGCGAGGCGGGGTCGCCCATCGCGGAAGCCGTTCCCAGCAGTCTGCCCGGCCAGCCGCCTACGGTGACTCTCTTCAAGGGCGGCGGACTGAACGCTCCCTATGGCATCGCGATTGATGCCGCGGGCGATGTGTGGGCCGCAAACCGCGGCGGTTCCGGCAGTGTGAGCGAATTCACTTCGACAGGGACACCCATCACCGGGACAGGCGGGTACAGCGGTGGGGGCCTGAACAACCCCTATGGGATCGCGATCGACGGCGCCGGCAACGTGTGGGCCGCGAACAATGGCGGCGACAGCGACAGCATCAGTGAAATCAGTTCAGGCGGAGTCGCGATCTCCGGCCCCAACGGTTTCGTAAATGTGGGAATGTTCTCTCCGTACGGTATCGCCGTCGATGGATCGGGCAACGTGTGGGTCGCAAGCGATGACAACGTTGGCCCGCTTACAGAGTTTGTCGGCGTTGCCGCACCGGTGGTGACACCGATTTCAGCAGGTTCGACCTACAACGAGCTGGGAACCCGGCCTTGATTGAGGCTCCGAATCGGCCGCAGAACGCGGCCGACGGTTCGGAGAAGATTACTCAAGCTGCTCAGGAATAATCAAAAGCACTTCGACTTTGGCAGACTGGCCCTGCTGCGTAGCGGGACGGAACTGCCATTTCTCAAGCGCAGCGAGGACAAACTGAGCCTGAGGAAAGGCCTGTGGGAAGACGATGGAGAGGGTTTCGAAGCGTCCCGATTGATTCACGTATCCATGGATCATGAGCGCGTCGGCGTCGATTGATCCAGGATCGAGATTAGGGCGCACGATGTTGTAGGGCCAGGGAGCTTCAAGAGTTGCCGCGGCGCCAGCTTGCGGGGCGTCAGGAGCACGCGGAAGCGAATACTGCAACACCCAACTCCGCGACAACCCAACATGCAGATAAACGGTGTACGCCATTCTGCCGTTCCACACGCCGGAGGTTTCCGGATACTGGTCCTGAATCGAGTTTCCGATGATGATGGCGTTGAAGTGCCCGTCCTTCGGTACGGATAGGGCTGTCGTCGACGGTTGAGCGTCGTCAAGGCTATCCGGCCCGTTTCTCGCTTCAGTTTCAGGTGTTTCCCGGCTGCCATTGGGAGCTACGCCGGGGCCGGAGATCTTGAATGCCAAGCTTTGGCCAGGGCCGGAGCCTTGATTGTTCGGGTTGCCGCCCGGGCCGGGGCTTGATCCGCCCTGACCAGGCTTTGCAGACGAGTCGGCTTTGCCGGGCGAGGCATCCTTTCCCTGCGCCGCGAGAACACCAGGGCCACGCACCACCACACTCTCATTCACCGGTGGCAGAGTCGCGGTTCCTTCTTTCATGCGCAGGTTAGATAAAGAGAGGATCGTCGCAGGCGTGGGCCGCGTGATTGATTTCGAAGACATCGCCGGCGGCAGCTGGACCTGTTGCTGCGTTTGAACCGTGACTGGCGAAGTCGTAGATGCATTCACTATCGGATGGGACGTGGGATGAAAGCT
>JBKQKT010000759.1:0-3393 GCA_052147365.1 Candidatus Korobacteraceae bacterium
CTCACCGAGACCAACTTCGAGGAAATCGTCGGTCGAAGCGCTGCACTGCGTTCACTCTTGCGGCAGGTGGAAACCGTTGCTCCCACCGATTCCACGGTCCTGATCTATGGCGACACCGGGACAGGGAAAGAACTGATTGCGCGTGCGCTGCATAACCTGAGCGCGCGGCATGCCTGTCCCTTCGTGAAACTGAATTGCGCGGCCATCCCAACCGGATTGCTGGAGAGCGAACTCTTCGGACATGAGAGAGGCGCCTTTACCAGCGCCGTCGCGCAACGCATCGGCCGCTTTGAGCTGGCCAATCGGGGAACGATCTTCCTGGATGAGATTGGCGAGATTCCGCTGGAACTTCAACCCAAACTGCTGCGCGTCTTGCAGGAGCGCGAGTTCGAACGCTTGGGGAGTTCTCGCACCCTGACCACGGACGCGCGTCTGATTGCCGCCACCAATCGAGATCTCGGTGCCTTGGTGCAGGAGCAAAAGTTTCGCTCCGATCTTTTTTACCGGTTGAATGTTTTTCCCGTCCGGGTTCCCCCACTGCGCGAGAGGCGGGAGGACATCCCGCTGCTGGTGCAGCATTTCGTGCAGCGCTTCTCCAAGCGGATGAACAGAAGCATCGAGAGCGTTCCCAAGCAGGGCATGGATGCTCTGGTCAACTACGGTTGGCCGGGAAACGTTCGGGAACTGGAGAACGTGATCGAGCGGGCGGTGATTCTGAGCTCCGGTCCAGAGTTGAAAGTTCCGGTCGGCGAATTGTCCCGGCTGGCTCCTGCCTCCGATAGTTGGAAGCCGCAGACTCTGGAAGAGGCCGAACGTGCACATATTCTGGCGACTCTGAAGAAGACTCGCTGGGTCCTTGCCGGACCGAACGGTGCCGCAATAAAACTGGGCTTGAACCGCTCGACCCTGCAGTTCCGGATGAAGAAGCTCGGCCTCGTCCGGCCGGGCCTGTGATGGCAACAACCTCCTACGGCTGGCAAAGCCAGGGATATCCTGAGCAGATTGAAGCCAAGCGGACTGACCGAGCATATTCTCGAACCTGCTGCGCAGGCAGTAGCGAGTTGCAGGTTCGTATTTGGCCTCGTCGTCAGAGGTTTGCATCCGAACAACTGGTTCGCTGCTTTCCACACATCGGTCCGTCCTAATTACGTAGATCGGATTGCATTAGAGGACTTCTGGTGCACACAGGTGTTTGGCCACCTAATGGGTTGTAGAGATGTGTCTCGGCATGAGGAGTCGAAACCGATTGTTTGCAGAGGGATGTTGAAGACTTACTTTGGAGAGCGTACAAACAAAGCCAGCCATCCGAGCAGGGCCTGCCCACAGGATTGTCTAGCCATGACCTGTAGATCCGACTGCCCTTCGGCATTGTCAGCGCACTTCGCACGCCAAAACAACATACGTCAGCAAGCTGCGGCCGATTGATTAAGCTCTGTCGGCGTTTTGGATTGCTCAGGGCTGACAAGCATTTCAGGCAAGGCAGCGCGAGGCGCTGGCCGTTTGATGCCAAGCTTCTTTATCTTGTAAACCAGAGTGGTTCTCTTGAGGCCTAGCATTGCGGCGGCGCCATTGCTTCCTCCAATGACCCAACCGGTCGCCTCAAGCGTCCGAACGATAAGCGCTCGTTCGGAGTCGCTGAGCGTCACGGGCACATTAGTCGCCCAGTCTCTGGACATGGACGCTATGGTAGGCGACGCCACTGTGCTGATCGGGAGTGCCGGTAGTGGGTTTGGAAGCACTCCGTCATCGGACAAAATCACCGCGCGCTCCACGAGGTTTTGTAGTTCACGTACGTTACCAGGCCAAGAGTATGACGAGAAGGCCGCCATAGTTTCCGGTGGAATGTGGCGGATGTACCTTTTCGTACGGCGGCTCAAAATCTCGACGAAGTGCTCCACGAGATCTGGAATATCATGCCGGCGTTCGCGGAGGGGTGGCAATGAGATCGGAAAGACGTTGAGCCGGTAGTAAAGGTCACTGCGGAATTCGTTCTGTGCCACCATTTCCTCTAGATTTCGATTGGTGGCAGCTACCAGCCGCACGTCCACCTTGTGGGTACGCCCGCTACCTAAGCGCTCGAACTCCTGCTCTTGAAGCACACGCAGCAATTTCGGCTGTAACCCGGGTGGAATGTCCCCTACCTCATCCAGGAATAACGTGCCGCGATCAGCCATTTCGAATCGTCCAATCTTCTGCGTTATAGCTCCGGTGAAGGCACCCTTCTCGTGACCGAACAACTCGCTTTCCAGGAGATCAAGGGGAATGGCCGCGCAATTCAGCTTGATTAGCGCACGTCCGCATCGCAGGCTTGCATTGTGAATGGCATGGGCGATGAGCTCCTTGCCTGTGCCGGTTTCGCCCTGAATCAGAACCGTGGAGTCAGTGGGCGCAACACGCTCGACTTGCTGAAGCACAGATTCAAGCGCTGGGCTGTTGCCGATAATCTGCTCAAATGCGCGCTCCGCTCGGTCCCGCTCGGTGGATGCAATTGCTTCGGAACTCCTCACAGAAAACCCCCGCCAAACTTGCCGCACGGTTTCCCCGTGCCATCGGTCGGTTGCTCACCTATCGAGTGCGACTCGAACTTTGTTGAGTAAAACTTGATCATCGAACGGTTTCATAAGGAACTCGACTGCGCCTTCCCTCATTGCTTGTATCCGCGCTCTCGCATCTCCATGTGCGGTAATAAAAATGATTGGAGTCTTATATCCATCTGCCTTAAGCCTTGCCTGCAGTTCCAGGCCTGACATTCCAGGCATACGGAGATCCGTTATCAGGCACGCCGTTTTGCGCTGCAGGCCGGACTCGAGGAATTCTTCCGCTGAGCCAAAACACCTCGCCGATAGCCCATCCGCTTCGATCAGGTCCTGCAGCGCGATTTGGACGGACTTATCGTCATCCACGATTGCAATAAGCTTAGTGCCCTGGCCCTTTGTCATGACTCCACCATAAGGCGGTGACCCATTGGGAAACAATCACACTTTCGGACGGCGCAATAAGACTTTGGTAAACGCCCCTGGGCGGAGGCTCGTTATGAGACGGCCGACGCAGGCGGGCGTCGGGCCGGGGTAGTTAGTGGGAAACCTTGAGCTTGTCCGCCATTCTAACTAATTCGGGCAAAGATTTGGCCTGCATCTTTTGCATCACATGCCCGCGCTGGATCTTTACTGTGGTTTCGCTGGTACCTAGTTCCGCTGCAATCTGCTTGTTGAGCAACCCGGAAACCACCAGACTCATGACTTCACGCTCGCGTACGCTAAGCCCGCCATAGCGTTCCTGCAGTTCAGCTAATTGCTTTTGCTTTTCGCGGAGTACGCGGTCACGGCTGAGCGCGCGCTGAATCACATCGAGCAGGTCCTGGTCCCGGAATGGCTTCGTGAGGAACTCGATGGC
>JBKQKT010000760.1:0-6486 GCA_052147365.1 Candidatus Korobacteraceae bacterium
GGCAGCGTATCGGTGGAAATTACATCGGAGAGATTGCTGAAGACAGTCCGATACCACGGCAGTTCTAGCAGGTCACCAAAGAGAATGCCTACCTCTACGGGCTTGGAGGTAAGCTCAAGAGGCGGCAATCGCTGAGGCGCGACGCGGTCAATAACGTTCAGCAGCAGTGAGCGCCACAGAGAAACCGTCAACTCTTCGGGCGGCGAGATATCGAGGTCCAACATCCAGTTTTACCGTCAGCTCCCCTAGTGTTTACCGTTCGCCGTCGAAGCATTCTCTTTGACGGTGTAATCCGCCGGGATTTGGAACAGCGCTGCGTTGGGCTCGCTACGAACAATATTCACTAGCTTCATGGTACTGCGGCCTGCCTGCCCGTCATCGGTTTCTGTCAGCACTGTCACCTTCAAATCGGAAGAAATCCATGTGTCGCTGATGCAGACGATTGGCCTTTCATTGCCCATTGTACCGGGATTGATGGTCCGCGTGGTTCGCGTGCCGGTTGCGCTCACGCCTTCGATGTACTTGGTTCCCAATGGCACGATCGTCGCGCCGGCGCTGCTGCCTAAGGTTGTCGTACTCATCCCCGAGGAAATTGCGTCGGGTGACGGAATCGAAGGGTTGGTGGCCGCGTTTCCCTCTCCTGCAGGCACCGAAGGCACCCCGATGTTGTCTGCCGGGCCGCTACCGATTCCGGGCTGCCCGCCGAAGCGGATGGTCGACTTCTCCTTCGGCTTTGACTGCTTCGCTGAGGTCACTGGAGAGGTTTGGCCCACTTCGCCAAAATGTAAGACGGTGGCCGTTTTGTTCTTGGGACTCAAGTAAATGATAACTTGCTGCAACGGGTCGGTAATCGTGATGCGGTCCGATTTTTCGGCCCCAGGCTGAACCGCTGATGACTGGCTTTCCGTGCGCATCCGGCCCTGGCTGTCACGGTAAATTCTGCCCCGCGATTCGCGACGAATCCGGCCGCCGTTCTCCAGCGCGCGATCGTACTGGGTGATTACGTCGGCTGAGAAGGGAGCGTTCTTTACGTTCGAGGCCCTAGCGGCGGATGAGGTATCGACCCCCGGAGGGTTGTTCGCGACCGCGGTTGCCAGACCTGCCAGTGGAACGAGAATCAGCCTCGCTACCGCACACCTCACCCTCATGCTACCCTCCATCCGTCCCTGCTTCTGCTAACAGCTCGCCGAAGTCATCGTGCACCCTGGAACCGCAATAAGGCCGCGTGCACAACATAACCTCAGTTTTCGGACGAAGGGCAAAAGGCGCGCGCTAAGTCATGTTCGACTCTGGGCGCCAGAAGAACTTACGATCTTCTATTTTGTGCTCAGTTAGGCAGTAATGCAACTGTAGAAAGAACATCGACTTCGTTTTTGACGAAAGGCACCTAGGTGGGCAATACGGAAGGAGCAGTGCCGTACCGCTCCTCCGCGTTGCCGGCATTGACTCTTACGCAGAACGCGCCGCGCCAAAGCCCGCAGCCGCCGTACGCACCATGTAGTGTTGCTCTGGGACTTCAAAGCCGGCAGTAGTAAACGTCTCCTTAATCAGCCGATTGGTATCGAAGTACACCTGCCAGTAATCTTTGTTATTGCAGTAAGGCCGGACGGCAAGCACCGGGCCCGCAAGATTGAACGTCAATATCTCGACATCTGGAGCGGGATTAGTCAGGACATTCGGAATGCCGGCCAGAGCTTTCTTGAGGGCCGCCATTGCTACGTGCACATCCACCCCATGCGCCAGTTGGGCGGTTAGGTCCACTCTTCGATAGGCATTGGTGGAGTAATTCTGAATCACGTCGCCGAAGATTTTGCCGTTACCGACGATATGCCGCACGTTATCCAAAGTGTCAATGTAGGTCACGAACAGCCCGATCTCCTGCACGGTGCCCATGATTCCACCGGCGGTCACGAAATCATGAACCTTGAATGGCTGCAGGATAACCAGGAAAACTCCCGCAGCAAAGTTGGCCAGCAAACCGCTCCATGCCAGGCCGATGGCCACACCGGCAGCGGCGATGAGCGCGGCCAGGCTGGTCGTCTGGACGCCGAAGAATCCGAGGATGGCGACGACCAGGACGATGTTGAGGGTGGCGGCGACCGCATTCTGGATATAGCGAATAAGCGTGGCGTCAATCTTCTGACGGCTCATACCGCGCCCGATAATGTTGATGGCAATACCGATCAGCCAGCGACCGACAATCCATAGCGCAAGGGCTTCCAGCACTGCTATGCCAAGCGCGATCAGTGCGGTCCAACCTGCCGTCATTAATGCGTCTACTTTCGTTTGCATGGGGTCCTCCCTGGGGAAAAGGAATAACTGCGTCGCAGGCTGAAGGATACCTGCGCTTTCGCGAGGATGTTAGCACATCGATCCCGGCTAGGGCGCAGTACGTGAAAAGCGCCGCTCAGGGCGCTCTTCTCTTCTGGATTTTTCACGACAATTTAATATTCCGTATCGTCTAGGCTGGGCGGCCCGCCTTCGTCAGGCTCGACTGGCAGCTCCTGCCGCGGCTCCTCTGGGACGTTGCTTCCCTCACCTTTGCCCTTCAGCCGCACGACCGTGATCTTTGCGAAGCCCTCTTCGAATTTCGGAGGACGCAACTTGCTGGCCATGCGCTGCATAACGTCCTCGGGAACATTGCGCTCGCGGCGGCGGTTGCGCTCGATGCAAACCTCTGGTGGCACATCGAAAAAGACAGCGTGGGCTTCGTAGCCGAAGTCGTGCGCCAGTTTCACCCAACTGCGACGCTCGTGTGGCGAGAGGTTGGTGGCGTCGACATAGTTCCACGGCCGCCGCGCCAGCAGCCGGGACCGCAACATGGAGCGCAGTGTAGAGAAAACCAGGTCCTGATAGCGTTGCTCCGTCACGTCGTCGAATAACAGGATCCGAACCATGTCGCTGGATAGCGGCAGAATATTGTGGCGCTTGAACCAGGTGCTCTTGCCCGAGCCAGGAAGGCCAATGGAGAGTACCACCGCGCCTTTCGGTTTTCTGGATGGTTGCTGCGCACGGATCCCGGGCGCCCCTGCTGGTTCTCCGGCTTCCATTGCCTCGCCCGCTTCCGCAGCTTCAGCCGCTTCGCCAGTCGGGCCTCCGGGCCTCGGCAATGCCGGCGCCTGGGCCGCTGTCTGCGGACGGCCACCGCGACCCCGACGACCGCGACGCCGCGAACGGTCTCGCCGCAACTGCTGCTGTGCAGCCGTCTCGCCGCCACCATCGGCCTGGGTTCCGAGCGGAGATTCGCTCGATTCCGGTTGCATTTCCGGCTCTTGAGGCCGTACCTCGAAATCGGGCTGCCGATCCTCAGCTTCGTCGGATGTGGGCTCTGGAAACTTGGGCTGCAAAGGAGCAGGATTTTCCTGGGTTGGTTTTTCCGTTTGCTGTTTGCGCCGCTTACCGCGGTCGCGCATCCATCTCCGCATGTTGCACTTGTAACACGCTTGCCTAGTTCGGAGCAATTCGCTCGCGGTCGCTCCGCAGCGATTGGAAATTGTGATGTACGTCCTTTGCGTACCAATGCCTAGGGTGCTACGATTTTTGTTCTACCACGAAACTTGGTCTCCGTAGTCCCGAATCATTGTGTTCAATTCAGTTCTTGACGAGGCAATATGGCAATCAAAGTAGGCATTAACGGCTTTGGCCGCATAGGCCGCAACATTCTCCGCACCGCGCTCACCGATGGCAATCTTGATTTCGTCGCCGTCAACGACCTCACCGACCCGAAGACACTGGCCCATCTGCTGAAGTACGACTCCATTCTCGGCAATCTGCCGAATAAGATTTCCGCCACTGCGGATTCCATCAGCGTAGACGGCAAGAACATTCGCGTCTTCGCCGAAAAAGACCCTTCCAAGCTCGATTGGGAATCCGTGGGAGCGCAGGTAGTTATCGAGTCCACCGGAAAGTTCACCAAGGCGGAACTGGCGAAGCAGCATCTCCGCGGCCCGGTGAAGAAAGTGATCATAACTGCCCCGGCGACCAATGAAGACATCACGATCGTGTTGGGCGTCAACGAGGACAAGTACGACCCGGCCAAGCACCACGTCATCTCCAACGCGTCGTGCACCACGAACTGCCTGGCGCCGGTTGCCAAGGTCGTCAATGACAACTTCAAGATCGTCTGCGGCACCATGACGACGATCCATTCCTACACCAACGATCAAGTCATACTCGATTTCCCACACAAGGACCTGCGTCGCGCTCGCGCCGCCGCGCTCTCCATGATTCCAACCTCGACCGGCGCTGCCAAGGCGGTTTATCTTGCCATTCCCGATCTCAAGGGCAAGCTTGACGGCTTTGCCATGCGCGTGCCCACGCCCAACGTTTCGGTCGTGGATTTAGTGGTCTTCGTTGAAAAGAAGACCACCGTCGAGGAGGTTAATAACGCCCTTAAGGCAGCGTCCGAGTCGGGCCCCCTGAAGGGCTACCTGGGTTATGAAACGGCCGAACTGGTGTCCATCGATTACCGGGGCGATCCCCGCTCTTCGATCGTGGACGCTCCCATGACCCGCGTCGTGGCCGGAAATTGTGTGAAGGTGATTTCGTGGTACGACAACGAGTGGGGATACTCGTGCCGTGTCCGCGACCTCATTCACTACATAGCTGGCAAGGGACTCTAAAGCAGTTGTCGGTTGTCAGTTGTTTCGCTTCATGCTTTGATTGACTACTGACTTGATGACTGAAAACTGACTGGCTACTGACTACTGGCTACTGGAGTTGTCCGATGTCGAAATTGTCGATTCGTGATCTCCCGCTGAACAACAAGCGCGTCTTCATGCGCGTGGACTTCAACGTTCCGCTCGATGACGGCCGTGTGATGGATGACACTCGCATCCGGGAAACGCTGCCCAGCATTGAATACGCGCTGCGCCATGGCGCGCGGCTCATCCTGGCGTCGCACCTCGGGCGTCCCAAAGGCAAGCCCAATCCCAAAATGAGCATGAAGCCCGTGGCCGAACGGCTGCGCATCCTGCTAGATGACACTCTGCGGCGCGGCGAGAACGTGGGATTTTCCCCTGACTGTATCGGCGTGCAGGCGGAGGAGATGGCCGACAAGTTGGAGCGTGGGCAGTCTCTGCTACTGGAGAACCTCCGCTTCCATCCTGAAGAGGAGGCGAACGACCCGAATTTCGCCAAGCAGCTGGCCCGGCTCTGCGACTTATACGTGAACGATGCCTTCGGCTCGGCCCATCGCGCTCACGCTTCCACTGAGGGCATTACCCATTTTGTGGAGAAAAATGCGGCCGGCCTGCTGATGGAGAAGGAGCTCGAATATCTCGGCAAAGCGCTGGCCCATCCCCACAAGCCCTTCATCGCAATCCTCGGTGGCGCCAAGGTGAGCGACAAGATCGGGGTCATCAAGCACCTTATGAGCAAAGTGGACACCCTGATCATTGGTGGCGGCATGGCCTACACCTTCCTCAAGGCGCAGGGACATGAGATCGGCAAGTCGTTACTCGAGGCCGATAAGGTCGACCTTGCTGCGCAAACTCTCGCTGATGCGAAGGCGCACAACGTTCAGATTCTACTTCCGGTCGATCATGTCGTCGCCGATAAGGTCGCGCACGACGCCCGCATTCAGCAGATTGGCGAAGGCAAACCAATTCCACCGGACATGATGGCCCTCGACATCGGACCGAAATCGGTGGAGCTGTTCACCAACGAGATCAGCATTGCGCGCACCATAGTCTGGAACGGGCCCATGGGCGTTTTCGAGATCGAGGCCTTCGCCAAAGGCACGAAGAAGATCGCACAGGCAGTGGCCGACAATGGCGCGGCCATCTCCATCGTTGGCGGTGGCGATAGTGTGGCCGCGGTGAAGGCCGCCGGCGTGGCTGACAAGATCACCCACATCTCCACCGGAGGCGGCGCGTCGCTGGAATTCCTCGAGGGTAGAAAACTGCCCGGGGTGGAAGCTTTAACCAACAAATAGAACTCATCTCATAAATCATTCTGCTCTGTGTCAGGGCACGACTTTAGTCGTGCCAAGAAGAGCGTAGAGAAACACCGGGGCTTTAGCCCCGGCGCAAGCAGGGTTCTCAGGGGCTGAAGCCCAATTGTCATTGATCCGGATTGCGGCGCGTCTGAAGACGTGCCCTGACACAAACCGATCGATAAGATAGGTTGTGGATGGAACGCAACAATTCCAAAGATTTGGATGGCTCTTCCTTCGACGTGGTCGTCATCGGCGCGGGGCCGACCGGACTGGCCTGCGCCATTGACGTCAAGCGCGCCGGCCTGACGGTGACCAACATTGACAAAGGCTGCCTCGTCAACTCGCTCTTCAACTATCCCAGCAACATGACGTTCTTCACCACCCCCGAGCTGCTGGAAATCGGCGATCTTCCCTTTTCCAGCCCTAACCAGAAACCCACCCGCCAGGAAGCACTGGAGTATTACCGGAAATGCGCCGAGCACTATGAGCTCGATGTGCGGCAGTACGAGCCCGTGCTGAAAGTGGAAGGCAGCGATAACGACTTTGTC
>JBKQKT010000761.1:0-3168 GCA_052147365.1 Candidatus Korobacteraceae bacterium
GAAATTGACTTTGGCTCCGGCGAAGTCCACAAAGAAGGGCGAAAAGTGCCGCTGCAGGAGCAGCCTTTTCGGGTCCTGGCCATCCTGCTGGAGCGTCCTGGAGAAGTAGTCACCCGCGAGCAGTTGCAGGCGAAGTTGTGGCCGGCCGACACGTATGTGGGTTTCGATGAAGGCCTGAACACAGCCATCCGGAAACTGCGGGTTGCCTTCGGCGACTCCGCGGAGAACCCGCGATTCATCGAGACAGTTTCCCGTCGGGGGTATCGCTTCATAGCGCCGGTACGTGAAGCCGTCGCGCTAGCTCCTCAATCTTCGGATAGAGTTGCTGCTCCAGACGCCGCCGAAGTGAAGCATGGCCGACCTCGGCGTATCCGGCGGCCAGTTTTGGTGCTTTCGGCGGCTGCTCTGCTTGTCATTCTGGCCGGCGTCGCATACCTGGCGCGCTGGCGTTCGTCCGCGAACCTAGCTGCCAACAAGCGAGTGATGCTGGCGATCCTGCCTTTCCAAAATCTGAGTAATGACCCGGAGCAGGAGTACTTCAGCGATGGTCTGACCGAAGAGACCATTACAGACCTGGGCAAACTGACCCCTGAACAGTTGGGCGTCATCGCTCGCACCTCCGCGATGACGTACAAGCACACAACTAAAACGATCGGCCAGATCGGTCATGAACTGGGTGTCGACTACATCCTGGAAGGAAGCGTGCGACGAGACAGAGAAAAGGTCCGCATCAGTGCCCAGTTGATCCGCGTACAAGACCAAACTCATCTCTGGGCGCAGAGCTATGATCGCGGGCTCCCAGACTTCCTGGGCGTGCAGAACGAATTGGCACAAGTGATCTCGCAACAGGTCGGTCTAAGACTTACCCCGGGACAGAAGAGTGAACTGGAGACGACGCGTAGGCTCGATCCCGAGGCGTACGACCTTTACTTGAAAGGTTTGTATCACTGGAACATGCTCACGCCGACCGGCTTCGGCCAAGCAATCAACTACTTTCAGGAGGCAACGAAAAAAGACCCGAAGTATGCGCTGGCTTATGCCGGGCTGGCGGATTGCTATGCCGTGCTTCCCATGATCAGCGATTCGCCTCCCAGGGAGTCGTTCCCCGGTGCGCAGGCGGCAGCAGCAAAAGCTCTGGAATTGGACGATGCACTCGCGCAAGCCCACGACTCCGATGCGCGAATCAAGTTGTTTTACGAGTGGAACTGGGCTGAATCTGAGCGACAGTCCGTGCGCGCGATTGCGCTGAACCGGAACCTGGCGGGTGCGCATGTTCGCTATGCCCATCTTTTGTCAAATGTCGGGCGGCACAAGGAAGCGCTTGCCGAAGCGGAACGAGCCCGGGAGCTCGACCCCCTTTCGTTGATCACCAATGCGCTGTTTGGAATGTTCCTCTTCCAGGCGCGCCAGTACGATGCTGCGGTCGAACAGTTGCAGAAGACGATAGGAATGAACCCGCATTTTTGGGTAGGACATCTCCACCTGGGAAAGGCTTACGAGCAGAAGGGGATGTATCAGGCAGCAATTGAAGAGTTTACAAGAGCCCGCGATCTTTCTGAGGGAAACTCGGAGACGGTTGCTTCTCTGGGACACGCGTATGCACTGTCCGGCAGGCAAGATGCGGCGCGAGATGTGCTTGAAGAATTGAAGCGCCAATCGCAGAAGAGCTACGTCCCGCCATACAACATCGCCATGATCTATGCAGGTCTAGGCGAAAAGGACCATGCTCTGGACTGGCTCGAAAAAGGCTACGAGGCCCGAGACGTGCATATGATATTCCTCAAGGTCGACCCCAAATGGGACAGCTTCCGTTCGGATTCCCGCTTTCAGGACTTGTTGCAGCGCATGGGATTTGCCTCGGGGCAGCAGTAAGGGGAAGTTCATAATCTTTGAAGTGCGATCCCCCCGCAGTCTTACGTCGCGACCGCGCCCGGCTCCGGCGCCGTCAGCGGCAGGGTGATGGTGAACACCGCGCCTCCGTCCGGGCCGGTGGCGGCTTCTATGTTTCCTCCATGCTCGCGCAGGACGGTCTTGCAGATACTTAGGCCCAGGCCGGTGCCGCGGCCGGGACGCTTGGTGGTGAAGAAGGGATCGAAAATGTTCGCCAGGTTTTCGGGCGCGATGCCGGGACCATCGTCCTGAAACACGATCCATACCGAGTCGGGCTTGCGCCCGATGCGCACGCGAATCGTGCCTTTCTCGCGGCTTTCGCGGATGGCCTGCTCGGCATTGAGCAGGAGGTTCAAGAACACCTGCATGAGCTGATTGGGATCGGCCATGATTGCGGGTAGGGAAGGCTCCGGCAGAAAGTCGACCGTAATGTTGCTCTTGCGCAGCGGATAGGTTTGCACCTGCACGGTACGCAGCACCAGCTCATTCAGGTTGACCTGGCTGCGTCCCGGCATGGGGGGGCGGGCGAAGTATTGCAAGTTCTGCACGATTTCTGCGGCGCGGCGCGCCTGCTGGTGCAGAATTGCGATCTGTTTGCGGGCGCCTTCGCTGGCGCCGCCTTCCTGCAACAGTTCCGCCATGCCCAGAATGCTGGTCAGCGGATTATTGAGCTCGTGGGCAAAGCCGCCGATCATCTGTCCCATGGCCGCGAGACGTTCGCTCAGAATGATCTGCCGCTCCAGCTTTTTCTCCATCGTGACATCGCGGACGGAGACGATCACGCCGGCAGGATTACCGTCGGCATCGAGCAGCGGACTGGCCATGCCCAGCATGGTGCGCCAACTGCCGTCCCGGTGCCGGGCGCCGTATTCGCATGAGGTCAGCGAACTCTGGCCGGCCGCGACGGTGCGGTAGAGCGCGGCCAGTTCGGGTGAGGTGTTTTCGGCGTCCTCGACGTTCTCGCCCATGAGATGTTCCGGCCCGTACCCGAGGAGCTCGCCGATGCGCGCGCTCACGAACGTGTACTGCCCCTTCAGATCGAGCACCAGAATTAGATCCGGAAAACTTTCCAGCAGGTGCCGGCGGAACTCTTCCTGCCTCTGCAACTGTCGTTCCAGCGCGCGCTTCTCGGTGACGTCTACCAGCGTGCCCTGGTAACGGACAATCCGTCCGGCTTCCATCACGCCGCTCGAGGTATCCACGCACACCGCGACTCCGCCATCTTTTCTTCGCAGTCGAACCTCGCGAGTGCGGGTGCGGCCACTCTGGCTTCCGCCG
>JBKQKT010000762.1:0-9586 GCA_052147365.1 Candidatus Korobacteraceae bacterium
CTTCCTTGCGATCAAGGTAATTCCGCGCCTTCTCCGGCGGATCAAGTTGACCTGCAACTCAGAGCTGTTTCTGTTGGTTGCCATCGCCGTTTGCCTGGCGACCGCAGCGCTCGCGCAAGCGGTTGGATTCTCGGTAGCGCTGGGCGCTTTCCTGGCGGGGCTATCCATCAGCGGTGTGGAGGACCTGCACGACGCGCATACCCAGCTGGTTCCACTGCGCGATACTTTCGTGGCGCTTTTCTTTGTCTCGCTTGGAACTTTGATCGATCCCAAGGTGCTTTTAAGCAATTTGCCGCTGCTGGCGGTAATGCTTTTGCTGATCATTGTGGGCAAGTTTCTGGTGTGGACTGCGATCGTTTGGCTCTTCCGCTATCCCATCCGGACTGCGATCGCAGTAGCTGCAGGGCTGACGCAGATCGGCGAGCTTTCATTTGTAGTAGTGCAAGTGGCCCGGTCATCAGGAATGGTAGCGGAAAACGTGTTCAGCGCCGTGATCGCCGCATCTCTGATCTCAATATTGCTGAATGTTTTCGTGGTGCGCGGCACGTTTCGATGGCTGAGCCGAGCGCTTCCTGTCCAGTCTCGAATGGAGCTCGCGAAGTAGAAATTCGAGTCCGACATAAACGGCAAGACTTCAACAAATTACGAGGCATGTGCAAATGGATTTACAGTTAAAGGGGAAAAAACAGTTGTTACCGGGGGCACTGCGGGAATAGGTCTCGCAATTGCAACCATGCTAGCAGAAGAAGGCGCTGAAATCACGATTCCGGGACGAAGCGTTAAGAAGGTGAGCGAGGCGATAGCGATGGTAGGATGGTCTGTCAGGGGTATCGAAGCAGACCTGGCAACGGAGAGGACTTCGAAACTCATCCAGGAAGTTCCGGAAACCGACATTCTGGTAAACAATCTAGGTATCTACGAATCCAAGTCATTCTTTGACATCACCGATGAGGATTGGCTGCAATACTTCGAGGTCAATCTCTTGGGCGGGATTCGGCTCTCGCGCCATTACCTTCGAGGCATGTTCAAGAGAGATTGGGGAAGAATAATTTTTGTTTCGAGCGAAGCGGGCGCCGAGACCCATCCCGACATGATTCACTACGGCGTGACCAAGACGGGGCAGTTAGTCGTATCAAGAGGTCTCGCGGAGATGACGAAGGGAACTCGAGTCACTGTGAACTCTGTATTGCCTGGCCCGACACGCTCAGAGGCCAATGACAAATTCATCAGGAGTTTGGCTTCGACACCAGACGCGACACCGGAGCAGGCTGAGCGGGAATTCTTCGAAAAGCAACGTCCTACATCGCTCATCCAACGGATGGCCGACGGTAGGGAGGTAGCAAGTCTCGTTGCCTATCTTGCCAGTCCACTCGCGGCCCTTACCAATGGCTCTGCGGTGCGCTGCGAAGGCGGTATTCTGCGAGCGATTCTGTGACCGCGTGTGCCCCTTGGCTGCGCTCGGGGCAGGCTCTTTCGCCTGCCATTGGCGCAGGCTGGGGGCACGATTGTGGTTGGACAGTCGCAGCGCAACCCTGTTGACGGAATGAAACCTGTGCCGCCCCGACATGAACAAATCCCCATCCAAGCAAGAAAAACCAGGCGGCGCCGTGGGGCGCTGCCTGATGTTGTTCCGTTTGGGCTGCCCGTAGGATAAGTGAACGTTCCTTACACCCTAACCGGGCGACCATAGTCGACTTCACTACCCTAGCGGAGGAGTCGGCCGTGGATGCGGGGCGGTGGGTGGCATGGGTGTGTGAGGCGGTGGCGGAGCCGGCGGCATCGTCTGACTCACGAAATGCGGTGCCACGGGCCGTGGATGCGGGGCAGTGGAAGGCATTGGTGGGTGAGGCGGTGGCGGGGCTGGCGGCATCGTCTGACTCAGAAAATGTGGTGCCACAGGCCGCGGAAGCGGGGCAGTGGGTGGCATTGGTGGGTGAGGCGGCGGCGGTTTAATCGGGGGAGTCACCTGACTCATAGATGTGGCTGTCACTGGCTGTGTGGCGGTGTTGGTTGCAAACCCAATTGCCACCATCAATGACAGAACCACTAGACCCAGGATAAAGCGTTTCATTGGGGATCCCCTTTCTGGATCAAGTTTGTACAGCTCTGACGAAGGGGCCCAAACAGAGTGATTCACCGGGTGCCCGGAGCGAAGGACATGAGAATGTGGAAGGGTCTTGTTTGTCGCCAGGGTTGGCTGGAAGGTATGAACAAGACCGAGGGTCTTTGGTCCCGGGTACCCGACAATCAGAATTTTGAACCGGCAGCGATTGTGTGTCAGTGACCTGTGACTGTCTGTCGTGTGACGGGCCTGGTACCCTCGATAACAACGAAGGCGCTGTCAAGTCTCACCCAGCATTTTGCGCCCAACCACCCCAACCACCACAACATCGGCGCTCTTTGGGGACCCCGGTAAGGCGCTCCATGCCGGGCTATCTTGTTTCCGTCACGCACGAGGGACGAGTTTCGTGGCGCGTCCCGCATTTATGGCAGCCGGGAGAGCTCCAGTTCTGCCACCTGGTTGTCTCGGTTAGGATTGGGAGATAGAACACGCGGGCGATATCAGCTGAAGGATAATGAACCCATGACCGGAATCCAGCACATAACCGATGAGAAGGGCCGCAAAGTGGCCGTTCAAATCGACTTGAAAAAACATCGGGAACTTCTTCGTCAGGACGTCGCAGTTTCCAAGACCACATCGTCGGTGGGTTGTCGCAATAGCTCCACTGGGGGGACGAAGTAATATGCGCCAGTGATCGGCTCGGTATACCGCGTAAGCGCGTCTCGCACGCCCGTCTTGAGACCTGCCATGCTCTCCAACATGGAAGTGAGGCGTTGCTGGTCGGCGCTAAAACCTACAAACATGGTGCCGTGATTGGTCACCGTACCGTAAGGCATGTTCCGCCTGAAAACCTTGCCGAACTTGTCCTGATCGGTACTTGCGACATGCGAATCCGCGGGCTTGTCTTCAAGTTCGATGCTGTCCAGTTTCTTTCGGCCAATCACCAGCTCCTGTTTGGCCGCGGGCAGCGACTCCCACATTGCCGTGTCATGCTGCCATTTCTGCAGTAAGAGGATGCTTCCGGCCGCGCCGGGATTTCCATCCGGTACAAGGGCGGCCTCTGGAGCATCGATCAGGCTAGGATTTTCACTGCCATCGATAAAGCCCGTAAGATCGCGATCGTGACGGTAAGGCCAGCTTGAGGTTTCCTCTGCAACCTTTGCCAAGCCGTTCAACTCGGCGATCGCACGTCTTGAAACGTCAAAGATGACGTCGTAGGCGCTGCCGCAGAGCCACAGCACCGCGTCGTGCTGAGTGGCCGGCATTACAAAGCCGTCGACCCCGACCAGGTTCTTATTGAAGCCCTTAATGCCCGCGGGCGCGTCGTCGGGCGCAACTTCGCTCCACAGTTCAGGCCTGAACCCCACCACCAAGTTAACGCCGCCAAGGGTTGTTCGCGGCTCATGAAATGACGAAATAGCCTTCACCAGATCGCGGCTGTTTTGCCCGCCCAAAACATCGAATTCCAGATAGGCGTGCGAAGACGTTCCAAGGGCGAAAATTCCAGTCTGAGCGGTGCGCATAGAGTCAACATATCAAGGCCTCGGATGAAGAACAATCTGTTTGAGGGAAAAGAACCTAGCGGGTGCCCCGGGTGCGCGTCTCCCTTTGGACGCTTACCCGGGCAGAGGAGGGTTCGGCCCAGAGGGTCGAACCTTTGGCGTTGGACTGTCGATACGGCTCATGACTCCTTGCTCTCGCTCGCCGGCGTGTCAAAGCCACAGCGTCCGCGCATGCCTTGCCGGAATTTTTCGCGCTCCTCGGGCGTCATGTGTTGCCAGCGCTCGGCCATGCGACGGCCGGAGTAGGAGCGGCGCCACCCGCGGCCACTAACGCCGCCAAAGAGGATCCGGCACAGCGCCAGCATCCCGACCGCCTGCCAGAAGGTGAGCAGGCGCCAGCCGAAGAGCGGCGGCAGCAGCCAATTCCACAGTTGCATCACGATTTCGCCGCCGATGGCGATAAATAGCACCATACCTATAATCGCCGCCGGAATAATCCAAATCAGTCGTTTCCTTCTCATGTTCAGTCCCTCACGCTTTCGTAAATTCGTCGTAAATACGTTGCAATCGCTCGCGCAGATACAGCACGGCGTAGCGTTTGCGCGAGAGCAGCGTGTTCAAGCGCACACCGGTTTCGGCGGCCATCTCCTTGAAGCTGCGCCCCTCGATTTCGTGCCCGACAAACACCTCGCGCTGCTCTTCGGGTAGCTCGTCGAGCGCAAACTCGAGTTCGTCGAGCAGTACGCTGCGGGCGTAAAGAGCGTCCGGGCCGGCG
The DNA here is from genome assembly GCA_052147365.1 of Candidatus Korobacteraceae bacterium. Taxonomy (GTDB): domain Bacteria; phylum Acidobacteriota; class Terriglobia; order Terriglobales; family Acidobacteriaceae; genus Bog-257. The sequence goes on from JBKQKT010000762.1 coordinate 4,340, forward strand.
TCGGGTGAAGGCAGCAAGTCTTCCAACTGCATCAACTCGCCTTCCTCGTCGGCCACGGCGGCATCGCTGAGGCTCTCCGGCTTCTTCTTGCGGAAGAGGTCGGTGATGCGGTTCCGCGCGACGCGGAAGAGCCAGCCGGTGACATGCTCGATCGGCATCAGCAGGCGATTCGCCTCCACCAACTCGTAGAAGACCTCCTGCAGAATGTCTTCGGCATCGCGCGGGTCAGGTACTCGCCTGCGAATGAAATTGCGCAGCCGGGACTGCTCCTGCTTGACCACCTCGGAGATCCGCCGGTCCTGTTCGAGGCTCATGCGCTCCAGGCTCGCCACGTCCTTCATCTACGGATGTAGACGAATTGGGGGGTGCGAATATTGTAGGGCTCGCAAAGAGGCCGCAAGATTTGTACGATGGGTTTCTGTGCAAACGTGAAGCTGAAATCGCAAATTCCGGTTTGGGAGACGCGAATATGAAACAGAAACTCGGCGCCGTCGCCGCAGGTTTCGTCGTTCAGGTGACGGGACTCTTGCTGATTCACTCGGTATGGCTCAAGCAGGACTACGTGGATTCGGCATCCGTTTGGCGCTCGCAGCCTGACCAGACCTCGCGCGTTTGGGCAATGTTGCTGGCAGTTTTGATTTACGTGGTCGGAGGGGTATGGATCTATGCGCGAGGTGTGGAAGCAAAACCATGGGTCGGGCAGGGCATCCGCTTCGGCATTCTTCTCGCCATGGTAGCCGTTGTCTATGGCTCGCTGAGTGGATGGGTCATTCTGCCGGTATCGTCAATGCTTGTCCTGAAGTGGATCATCGGTGAGAGCCTCTTGAGCGTCGTCTTTGGACTCGTTATCGCCTACATCTGCCAGCCTCTCTCCGCAACAGCTTGAGGGAGTGCCACGGTGTGAGATTGAAGGCCGTAGTGTGCAGGTCACTCGTCTGTCTTGCTCGCCAAACGAGCCAACACCGCCAATCCCTTCAAGTATTCGCGCAACGGGCGGGCCGGCCTGCCCCAGAAGACGACGCCCCTACCGCGGACCGTCTTGTGCGACAGAACGCCGCTGCCCGATCCCAGAATCACGCCCGGCTCGATGGTAGCGTGATCGCCGAGACCGACTTGCCCGCCGACGACAGCATCGTCGCCTATCTTGACGCTGCCTGAAACGCCGGTCTGCGCCGCGATTACGACATTGGCGCCAACAGTGGTGTTGTGGCCGATGTGCACCAGGTTGTCAAGCTTTGCCCCGGGGCCTATGACGGTCCGTTCCAGCGCGCCGCGGTCAATGGTGCAATTGGCGCCGATTTCGACGTACTCGCCAATCACCAGCTCGCCAACCTGGGGAAACTTCTGATAGCGGCCAAACGCCTCATCACGCACGAAGCCAAATCCGTCGGAGCCCAGCACCGCACCGGCGTGCACGACCACGCGGCGTCCCAGCTTTGTGCCCGGGTACACGACCACGCGCGGATAGAGGTCGCAATCGTCGCCAATCACCGCGCCTTCGCCGATGCAGCACCCCGCTCCGATGTGCGTACGCTGGCCGACAACCGCCCCGGGTCCGATCACCACGTAGGCATCAATGCTGGCGGTGAGTGCAAGCCTGGCCGAATCGTGAATGACGGCAGTCTCATGAATGCCGGGCGGATAAGTTTTCGGCGGATGGAGCAGCGCGCCAGCACGAGCGAACGCCAGACGGGGATTGGCGGCGATCAGCAGCGGCTTTCGTTCCGCAGCTGACGCGGCGAACTCGCCCGCAATGACGGCGCTAGCTCGCGAAGCCAGGGCCTCTTCCAGATACCTTTCATCCTGAACAAAGATCAAGTCGCCCGGTTGCGCTTGCCCGATGCTGGCGACGCGCGCGATTTCTACGGCGCCGTCGCCGATGAGACGGGTGGCGGTGAACTCCACCAAAGATTGCAAGGTCTTGGGCATGAAAGTGTTATAGCAGTGGATCGTGGGTGGCGGGTAGTGGCATTCTGGAGAACGCCGGTTGAGAGCAAGGAAGAGCGCAATTTAGTGGAACTATTTGCGCGTTGAAATTGACGCAGGCGCACTTGAAGGTGCGCATCACGATGCGTATTTGGAAAGGGTAATGCCCCCGCCCGGCACAAATCAATTTATCGGATTCGGATGTTCTGGTATTGTTCCATCTGTCGCGTACACGCGCGGCAGCCCTGGTATGAAACAAATCGAGAAAACGGTTTTTATCAGCTATCGCCGTACCAATATCCCGTGGGCGTTGGCCATCTTCCAGAACCTTACGCAGAGTGGCTTCGATGTGTTTGTCGATTATAGTGGCATCAGAAGCGGTGATTTCGAGCATGTCATCCTGCAAAACATCCATGCGCGGGCGCACTTCCTTGTTCTGTTAACTCCATCTGCGCTGGAGCGCTGCGAAGAGCCGGAAGACCTGTTGCGCCGTGAGATTGAGGCGGCGCTCGATGGCAAGCGCAACATCGTGCCGCTGATGCTGGAGGGCTTCGATTTCGGCGCGCCTGCCATCGCCAAGCAACTCACCGGCAAGCTGTCTCTCCTTAAGAAGTACAACGCATTAAACATCCCCGCGGACTTCTTTGCAGAGGCCATGGGGCGCCTACGCGACAGGTTTCTTAATGTGCCGCTAAAGGCGGTATTGCATCCGGCATCGCGCTCCGCCTCACGCGCCGCCAAAGAAGAGAAAGGCGCGGCTACGAAAGCTCCCGTAGTAGCGGAAAAGGAGCTTACGGCACAGCAGTGGTTCGAGCGAGGGTTCGATGCCAGAGATCTTGACGAGAAGCTGCGTCTATACAGCCAGGCTATCCGGCTCAAGCCGGACTATGCGGAAGCCTTCTACAATCGGGGTCGTGCCCACCATGACAAGGACGACCTGAAGGCTGCGACACAAGACTACAGCGAAGCCATCCGACTCCGGCCCGACTTTACCAATGCCTTCAACAACCGAGGTTGTGCGCGCTACTACCTGGGTGACTTGGATGGTGCGCTGGAGGATTACAACGAGACCGTCCGACTCGAGCCTAAGGATGGAATCGCCTATGGCAATCGGGGCGAGGCACGCCGCGACAAGGGCGACTTAAAGGGAGCGCTGCAGGACTGCAACCGTGCCGTACGCTTCAAGCCCGACCATGCAGAGGCTTTTTGCATCCGGGGCACTGTGCACCGGGCTCAAGGCAACCTGCGAGGCGCATTGCGGGATTTTGACGCGGCCATCAATCTCCAGCCCAACTACGCAGAAGCCGAAAAAGGCCGCGATACTGTGCTCAAAGCCATAGCGCAGGCACACAAGAGCGAACGGAAGATCAAGGTTCGGAGTCAGCACAAGGCGAGCTAACCCCGATGATGAAAGCCGCTCCGTCTAATACAGTGGCGGCTCTCCTGCCGGCCGTGTCTTCCAGCGGCGATGCACCCACAGCCACTGATCGGGATAACGGCGCACATATTGCTCGATGACTTTGGTGAACATCGCCGTGTTGGCGACGGCATCGGCTTCATCGTTACCGGTGTGCACCAATTCCAGGGCAGGGTCGAATTCCACGCGGTACTTGCGCAGCACCGGGTCCCAGATGGTGAACGCCGGAACCACCGCTGCGCCCGTGCGCTGCGCCACTCGCGCCAGGCCGCTTGCAGTGCATGCCGGAATGCCGAAGAAGTCCACGAAGACACCCTGCGGCGGTGTCATGTTGGTATCCATCAGGATGCCAACGGTGGCGTTGGCGCGCATTGCGGCAATGAGCCCGCGTGCGAATTCCTGTTTGCCGATCATGGTGTTGCCATGCAGGCCGCGGTAGCGCTCCACCAGCGCGTCCACGTAGGGATTGTCAAGCGGCCGCACTACGATCTGCATGGGATGTCCCATGAGCGAGTGAAAGAAGGAGCCAATCTCCCAGCCTCCGAAATGGCCGGTGAGGAAGAGCACACCTTTGCCGCGCTTCTCCGCGGCTTCGAAAGTCTCGAAGCCCTGATAGACGGCAACCTGCGAGGCACTCGCTGCAGTGTAGGTGGGAAAAAGACACGCCTCACCGAGCAAGCGGCCCAGCGAGACGTACACGCCACGGAGAATGTTGCGTCGCTCTGCTTTTCTTTTGTCCGGGAAGGCGAGCTGGAGATTGTGCATCCCAACGCGACGCAGGCGAGGATGCAGGTGATACACAAGCCCGCCGATCATGATGCCGATGCCACGGGCCAGAGGACGCGGCAAGGCGCCGATCAGGCGCACCAGCAGCGCGACCGGCATGTATTCCAACCTGTAGCGCATGGGAAACTAGATTCGACGGTAGCACCGCGAAAAACCGTGGTCAAACATCGTTAGGGATAGGAGGTAGAGGCTCCCAAAACTGCCCTGTCTAGTAACTAAGTAGCCAGATTGTTCACTTCACGAAGGGAAAAGTGTTATGATGACGGCGGTGCCGAGTGAGGCCGCCGAAGTCAGGGAGCCCCAGTCAGCAGCGGCAGGAGAAGCGTCATATGACCGTCTGCATCGCAGCCCTAGCTGGCGATTCTATTGCAACTGTTTGCATTGCCGACAAGTCGCTGTCTTACGGCGATTACATTCAGTGGGATTCTGATAGCAGCAAAATGTTCCGCCTGAATCCAAGCGGAGCCGTGGTGTTATTTGCCGGGGGAGAGCGGGATATAGGAGAGGTCATCGCGAGGCTTATTACGGTTCAGGAGCAACTGGGAACCGACAAGGCAGCGACCAAACGAATAATCGAGAGGGAATATCTTGAGGCCATCAATTTTTTGGTTGACCGGAATTTCTTGGCACCTCGACAGCTAACCAGAGCGGAGTACATAGCCGCGATCTCTGGCGGTGAGATCAACTCGTACATGGAAACCGTTGCCAGAGAAATTCACAAGTTCCAACTGGATTGCTCGCTGTTAATTTGTGGCTCCGAAGGCTTTAGTCCCCCATTTATATTGGACGTGGACTGCCAAGGCGTGGTTACGGATTACAGCATCACCGGATTTCAGGCAATCGGTTCGGGATGGGAAAAGGCAACATCGAGGCTCTTGTTCTCTGAACATAAACGCCAACATTCAATAGCGCGCGTTTTGTACGATGTTTTCGATGCCAAGGCAAATGCGGAGATGGCCCCGAGCGTTGGTTATGAATGGGATGCTTGGGTAGTCCTTCCGGGTACGCTTGGCGTTCATGTTGTACCCAAGCCGATCAGGGATATTATCGAGCGGGCGTGGTCTAAATTCAATCGTTCTCCATTCGAGAAGCGCAACCCAAAAGAAGATGTGGCTGAT
>JBKQKT010000763.1:0-3167 GCA_052147365.1 Candidatus Korobacteraceae bacterium
CTGCCGGCCCAGGCGATACCGAGATCAAGCTGAGCGAGATCTCGACCACGCCTGACTATCCCATCGCCCTGACGAAGTTTCTCTTGCGACTGAACGAGAACTGATACCGGCACTTCTAAATTCGTCCGTTCATTGAAGAAACGCTATGGGGATTCGCAGAAAACAATTCGGGGAGTTTGCATCAAGCTATCTCACCCACCGCAAACTCCCCCAAACCGTAAATAGAAGTCCCCTACCGGCCCGCCTGCATCAATACTTCGCAACGTCCGGAAACTTTTCGATCATCTCCGTGCCCGCGGCGAGCAGCTTCGCACCCTCTTCCGAGAGCTTCTCAAGGCTTTCGAAGCCGAAGCGATGCACGTCGCGCAGATTCTTGTTCACCGCAATCAAGCGCCCCGCGATCAGCACCATGCGCCCGAAGCCCTCGTGATGCAGCTTCATCATGGGCTGCACCATCACGCCGGTTGCGCGCTCAATGGCTAGGCCGACTGCGTTGTAGAAGAGCTCGAGCCGCCAAAGCAGCTCCGGATCGGGATCGCCCATAATCGGAATCTCGCGGCGCATCTCCTTGGTGACGATGTACGGCGCAAGCAGATCGAGATCGCTCTTCCTGTCCCAGGAACCGTGCGTGTCCTGCGCGCGCCATTGCTTGATGAGTTCTTTAATAAACACAGTTTCGATGGCTGGTGTCGTTTCAACGGCTGCTGCATCGATCATGCCTTCACCTCTTCTTCTTCAAAGTCCAGAATGCGTTCCCTGCCCTTGTTCAGTACCTTGCGCAGCCACGGCGGAGGATTGCCTTTGAGAACGTCCTGAAGCTTGGTCAACAGGTGATCGATCTCCTCCGGCTTGTTGACCTTGATGGGATGAATGCCCTGAGCCACCACGCGTGCCGCACCGGAGCCGCCGATTGCCGCGACATAGAGGATGGCGCAATCCTTGATGGCATCGAGCTTCGGAGCCAGCTTGTCCTCATTGCCGTCCTCCTGCAGGTCGCCGGAAAACTCCACCAGCTGTACAAAGTGATGCCCCTCGGGCAGAACCTCGTAGATGGCGATGTTCTTCGCCCATCCAAAGTGTGCATCGACGCGCTTCAAATCCTGTGTTGTGAATGCGATTTTCATATTCCTCCGTTCAACTGAACAAGTTCGGTCTCTGGGCTATCTACGACGGGCCAGCTATCGGGACCCGGCTCATGCGCCGCGGCCATGAAAACATTGCCTATCTCGAAGATCAGATTGCGTGTTCCGCGATAACCAACTGTGACAACGTGGCCGGCGCCGAGGCGATCGAAGGTTGGCAGGCCCAGTCGGAAGAGCGGGATCTTCAGCCGCTCCGCTGCCTGGCGTCCGTGAGAGTGCGTGATCAGCAGGTCGGCGTTCGCCGCGCGCTGCTCCAGATCTTCCAAGTCGCCGATCAAAACTTCCTCAGCGGGAACGCGCTCGAGCACCGGCGAAGCGGTCGAGGTGACGGCCGCTGTTACATGGCAGCCCATCTCGGTGAGAAAGCTTGCCGTGCTCCACAGCAGATCCGGCTCCGCGCCGATGGCGACATTCTTGCCGCCGAAGTGAAAGTGCCCGTCCAGCATCGCATCCACGAGTTGGCTTCGCTGGCGCCGGTATTTTGCGGGCACCGGCGTACCGCCAACTTCCGATAGATGCTCCATCAGCTCATCGCTGGCAGAGAGGCCCGTAACTCGGTCGAACACTCTGTACGGCACTCCGGTCTTGTGTTCAAGCGTGATCGCGGGGCCGCGCATCTGCTCGCCAATCGCCATGGTGGCCAGGGCCGAACCCATGCTGCGAATCTCGCCGATGCCGATTCCCCCCAGCGTAGTTGGCGTGAAGTTATCTGGGATATGACCGTCAAGCGAGCCGGACAAGTCGGGAAGAAAATGCGCCTGCAGCCCGAAGGCCTCGATCATGTCGCGCAGCTCGTCGATGTCGCCGGGCGTGATGTGGCAGCCGGGCAACACATTGATCTTTCTGCTCAGGCGCGCACCGAGCGCGGGACGCTCGACAAGTGTCTCGACAAGCTGGTTCACCGCCGCGGCCCATCCATCCTGAAAGGCGCCCTTGAAGTCTGGCGTCGAAACATAAACCAGTGCAATGTTGTCCAGCTCAGGATGCTTGGCGCGAATCAGCTTGATGAATCCGTCCACGTCGTCGCCTTTGGTTTCGGTGACGCCCGTCGAACAGATTCCGATAATCTCCGGCTTGGCGCGTGTGGCGATGTTGAGAATCGCCTGCTGCACATTTTCGAGGCCCCCCAGTACCGTCGCCACTTCGCTCATGGCCGTGGTTTGCAGCGGAATGGCTTCGCGAAAATGACGAACGAAGAGTACCAGACCAAAGGATGTGCAGCCCTGCGACCCATGCAGCATCGGCATGCACCCGCTAACTCCCATGAACGCAAGCGCCCCGCCAACCGGCTGGCTCATCTTCAGCGGGTTCACGGTGCACGCTTTTTTTGAAGTCAGTACCTTCGCCATCGTATGCCCTGCTTATCAAGCAATCTTGTTGATCTCTGCAACCCCCATCTCCCACGGGGCCGGCCGGCGCACCTGCTCCCAGATGGGATTCGTCAGCGCCTTGTCGATCTCGTGCACCAGATCCACCATGCCCTCATATCCTGCGTATGCATGGTGACGCTCCTGGTTGATGTCCAGCCACGGCATCTTTGCCTTGAGCGCGATGAACTGCGATCGGCCGCCGGACAACATGATGTCTGCCCGCGCTTCCTTGAGCATCCTGTACATCTCCCGCGGCGTCATGTCGTCGAACATGTGCGCATCGTCGCCCATCAGCTCTTTAATGCGCTCTTTGTCTTCCCTGGTGGACTTCTTGGTGCTGGTTCCGACTACTTCCATTCCCGCTTCCTGCAGCGCCGCAACCACCGACCAGGATTTGACCCCGCCTGTGATGAGCAGGACGCGCTTGCCCAGCAGCCGTTCCCGATAAGCACCAATCCGCGACCAGGCACGCGCTTCCTCGCGGCGGACCACCGCTTCGGTTCTGACTTTCAGATCCTCCGGCGCGCCGCGCTCCACCAGAAGCATGGCAATTTCGCGCAGCGACTCGCTCATATCGCCGATTCCGTAGAACGACCCCTCGAAGAAAGGGATATCGTAGCGTTCGTTCATCTTGCGCGAGATATTGATCATGGCC
>JBKQKT010000764.1:0-9796 GCA_052147365.1 Candidatus Korobacteraceae bacterium
GCAGCGGGAACGCTGCAATCCGCCAGTCAGATCACGGTCACTCAACCATCTCCCAATACGATCGTAATTCAACCCGCGAATCCTCAGGTCGTTTACGTGCCCCAATACAACCCGGCTGTGGTCTATGGCACGCCGATAGCGGTACCGCTCTATGTCCCTCCGCCGGTGCCGGTAGCTTCGGTTGGCCTCTACTTCGGAAGCGGCGTTGCCGTCGGGGCTGTGGTCGCAGGTGGCGGCTGGGGTGGGGGCTGGGGCTGGCACGCTTGGAATGTGAACTGGGGTGGCTGGAGTGGTGGTGGTTCAACCATCATTTACAACAACAACACGTACATCAACAACCACATCTGGAATAACAGGCCCTACAACGGCTATCGGCCTTGGGCAGGTGGCGCGACGGGAACGGGAAACAATGCGTACTACGCTGCGAACGGTACGTATCACCCCGACGCTAACTACCATCCCGGCACCGACACGCACTACGGTCCGAACGGCCAATATCGCGCGAACGGCTACTACGGTCCTGACGGCGGCTGGCACCCTGATGTGAATCATGCAGGCGGTGCGACGGGTACGGAAAATCCTGGGTATTACGACAAGAACGGCTCGTATCATCCTGACCCAGGTTATCGTCCGGGCACCGACACGCACTACGGTCCCGACGGCGCGTATCACCCAAACGGCTACTACGGTCCCGATGGCGGGTGGCACAACGATGCGCCTGGTACAAAGCCAGCTGATCAGCCGAACGGCGGACAAAACGGCAATCACGGCTTGATCGGCGGAAATGGCGCAACACAACATCAGCCTTCAACACTCGGCACTCAGGACCGGCTTGGCGGTAGCCAGGAAGCACGCACCAATTCAAACGGAAGCAAGCAGCTCCACTCCCCCATGAGCGGATACGGTCGCTCGGCCCGGGCAGAGTCCAATCGTGGCCACGCCAGCATGCATCCCAGCGGCACGCAGAGGGCAGCCATGCGGAGACCGGCGATGCACTCGCAACCCGCTCACAACGGCGGTGGCGAACGCCGCCGCTAGGCACTCACTGAAAACGCAGGGCCTCCACGATCTAAAAGTAACTTTTAGCGAAAGGAAAGAACGAGGAGTAAGAACATGAAACCGCACGCAAGATATTCGATGAAGTTGGAAACCCCACTGGTGGCGCCGGTACTTCTGTTGGCGATCCTGTTTGTCATCCTGGGATACGCCCGAACGTCGGCCGGCGCGACAGCAGCAGTCGATTCACAAGCAACCTTTGCGACCCCGGCGGAGGCCGGACAGGTGTTGCGGGAGGCAGCGCAAACCGACGACGAGGGTGCTCTTGCCCACGTCCTGGGCCCGGATTCGAAGGCAATTCTGTCTTCCGGAGACGCGGCGGAAGACAAGGCGGCGCTTGCGTCCTTCGTCGCCAAGTATGACCTGATGCACCGCTGGGTCACGATGACAGACGGCAGTCAAGTCCTCTACATCGGAGCCGACAACTATCCCTATCCGATACCTCTGGCGCAGGATTCATCGTCCAGATGGTATTTCGATACGCCGGCCGGGGGAGAAGAGATTCTGGCGCGCCGCATCGGGAAGAACGAACTGCTGGCAATGGATGCCATCTCAGCGATGGGAAACGCGCAGGACCTATACTTCCAGGGCGCACACGACGGCAACCCTGCCGGCCAATACGCGCAGAAGATCCTGAGCAGCGCGGGAAAACAGGATGGGCTATATTGGCAGGTTCCCGCGGACCAGCCATCAAGTCCTCTGGGACGTCTGAATGATTTCGCCAAAGACATCATCGCCTCAACAGCACCCGGCGCGCAGCCGGTCTTCGATGGCTACTCTTACCGCATTCTCACCGCTCAGGGAGATCAAGCCAACGGCGGCGCCAAGAGCTACATCGTTGACGGAAAGATGACGGGTGGGTTTGCGATCCTAGCTACTCCGGTCAAATATCGAGAATCTGGAGTGATGACGCTCCTGTTAAGCCGGGAAGGCGTTGTCTATCAGAAAGACCTGGGCGAGAAGACGACCGAGATTGCCGCATCCATCAAGGATTACAATCCATCCCAAGGATGGACACCCGCCGAATGTCGGGAATGAATTCCTCAATCGCCCCAAGACGAGGTGGCCCATTCATATAGGTGTCAGTCATTGTAATGCTGGCTTTCGTTCTTTTAGATGGTGCCGCATGCCTGCGGGCTCAGGATTTGCTGCCGGACTGCATGGCCATGGCCACGATGGCGCCGATGAGGGTCGCGGGAAAAAGCTGGCCGACGATGGCTTCAGCGATGGTGAGGTAGCGCGCGATCGGATGCACTGGGGCGATCGTACTGCCGACGGTGGTAAGCGTGGCAAAACTGAAATAGGTAAGCTTCGACGTGAGTTGGTCCATATCCGCCGGCACGGTAACGAAGTAGAAGGAGCCCGGGAGGAGTTGCTCAACCCACTGATAGGCGGAAGCCCAAGCCATGCCAAGAAGAAGATAGGCGCATATGCCGCCCTGGATGCGGCTCCAGGTTACCGGGCCTACACGGAACATTACGAGCAACACAACGCGGACATAGAGAAGCAGCGTGCCGGTGACGAAAGCGCTTCCCAACTGATGAAGAAACGGCGTCGGATAGAGGCGACCGGCCACCAAAACCGTCGCACAAGCGAGGACGACGACCACCACCAAAGCCTTGGCAACGTAGCTCTCCTTTACGCTCAGCGCGCCGAAAACCATCAGCCCGACCACAACGGGCTCGAAGAAAAGGCGGCCGCGCAGCCCCGCCTCGCGAAGAGGTGTTATTACGAAGATGAGAATGACCAGGGAGATCGTTATGAGAGTAAGGCCCAAGTCGCCAGACCAGAACTCGCTCATATGCTTGTGAAGAACAAACCTAGGAGCTTGATGCATATCATTCGTCATGAAGAGCGTCCTCCCAGCGATTACCGGCGTGCGTCCGATTTGGCGATTCTGGACGAACCGCCGCCTAATCGTCCACAAGTTTCTTCTGTGCAAAAACCCGTGCAAGGAGGGTCCGCGAAAAAGATAGTTCGCTCCAACCGCTTGCGACGGTGGGTCTTTTGCTCACAGCACTCCCTCAGCTGATCGCGACTTGACTTCTGCCCGATCGCAAGCAGAGCAGCGCCTGCCTATGCTCTGCGCGAATGAACGCCTGGCTGCTCTTCTTACCCGACTGCCTTGCAACTAGCATTGGGAGGTTGCATCTCTTGCAGATGTTCTGGAGCGCCCACGAAGCACTGTTGGTCGTTCTTGCGATTGATACAAGAGAGACATACCGCTTCTTGAATTCAGCGATCGACTCCTCCGTTACCCGGAAGGCTTTTGAAGCTTGGCTGGCTCTTAGCCAGTCCAATTCAACTAATCGCCGGACGGACCTGGTATTACATTCCAGCTGGCGAGCGGCCTCGGCTATGGTCCTCGTATCTCCATTCGCACGCGCCCGTTCGTCGTGCGCCAAACGCTGGAATCCCTCATACGACACCAGCATTCCTGCAACCGTTCCGTCGGCGTTGCCAACGATGGGCAACTCTCTTGACAACACGGCTCGGACGATGTTTGCCTTGGCCTCGACGGAACCAACGTGCTACTCGGCGCTTGCGCTCAGCTCAACGCCTGTTGGCGACATCGCACGTGCTCAGGACTTCCTGCTCCACTCCCAAAACCCTAATGGCAGTTGGCCAGTCTTCCCCGGAGACGATCAAGGGGGTGGCTGGATCACCTCGGTTGCCGTAATGGCTCTACGTGATGTGGTGTCGGCAATACCGGCCAGAATGGGGGGGTTCCACTGGCTGGTGAACTGTGCCGGCAAGGAATCGAACTGGTTCTGGAAATGGAAGTTCCGCACCGCCGATCGCCACGTTCGTTTCGACCCCGACAAGTATGGTTGGCCATGGTTGCCCGACACGGTTAGCTGGGTTGTCCCCACTGCATTCTCGATCCTTGCCCTGCGCCAGCTATCTTGCGCTTGCGGCGGCTTGGAACAGGCCACGGCGCGGATTGATTGCGGTATCCAGATGCTCTTCGACCGCGCCTGCCCTGGAGGAGGATGGAATGCCGGCAACGGCGTCGTCTATGGGACTGCCCTCGCACCGCACGCTGACGACACGGCAATTGCACTCCTGGCCTTGAACGATCGAGTGCAGCACCCGGTTGTACAAAGCGGCGTTCAATGTCTGGAGCGAGTTGCCCCAACTCTTTCGGCGCCATGGAGTCTCGCGTGGGCGATTCTCGCTCTGGCCGCACACGGTCGGCCGATTGCTTCGCTTTCCACCTCGCTTGCCGCCTTTCCTGATCTCTCAGACACCGAGGACACCAGTACGCTTGAAGTATAGGAAAATCAAGATCTCGTGTTGGGCTTGAACGAGGTATCGTGGTGGGTCGTGTGATTGTGGTCTTTCGAAAAAAGCAATTCAGACCGTGGCACACTTGATCGAAAGGAAATCTCAGGAAGAAAGCTGAAAAGTTCATCAGACAGACGATACTTTCTAATGAACCTGACAGCGCCACTCCCCAACCAGTTCTCCCGTCGCTGGGTCCGAATAACGCGCGCCACTCGACGTCATTTCTCTTCGAACAAGTCCTAGTGCCACGTGCGCATGTGTAAACACTGCAACACCGTTCAGTTCACCATTGGAATACCACCGTTCCCGATCATCCAGCAGACCGTTTGTCCATAACCCCGCCTCTTCCATGTGCTCGATGAGCGCAGCGACGAACTCCCGTGGGTACCCGGTATGTTCCGCTAGATGATCGGCGTTTGGACCGATTGTCAGCATGACAACCAGAACTGCCATTGCCCGGCTGATCTGTTGGTCGCGATCATCGGGAATCCTCCGAATGTCCCGCTCTAGTTCAGTCATGTGCTTGTCCATCTGATTGCCCTCCAGTATCTTCTTCATGGACTTCCTATCCATTGCTGGGCGCTAGTCGTCGCACCCATTTCATCCTTCTGCCGGTTTGGTCGAGGAGCGGATCGTATCCGAAGTCCCGTTTCAGCGAATCTGCCCAACGCCGAGGTTTGGGTCGTGGCCTTTGTTCCTGTCCCAGAATTGCAAAGACGGCCGCCGAGGTTTGCCTGAGAGCACGCGGGGCAAACAGCCCAAAACACCGCACGGCGTGTTGATAGTGTTCCGGAACGTGTCGTGCCCAACGGTCAACGAACTCTTCCAGCGAGCACTGTATGAAAACCAGGCGACGCAGCTTTTTCTCTTTGTACCAAAACGTAACGGTCCGTTCCCCGATGTAGGTGATGCGACGCTGTGCGATGGGTGGCCGCCTTACGTAGCGGCCGGCGTACCGCAGGAAATGCTCTTTCGACTTGAAGGATTGAATCTTGATGCTCCACCAACGGTTTTCCTGCTCGGTGAGCAACTCGTCCATCTGCTCAACCGTCATCTTCGTACAAAGCTGGTCCGCTCGCAGGGCTGCGCGGAGAAGTGCGATCACAGCCCTCCGCCAAGCCTCCATCAAAGGGTCGCACTCGTAGTAGACGCGAGAAACCCATGAGGCGGAGGAGCCGTACAGCCCTCCCCCCGTAACCATTGTGTGTATATGCGAGTTGAATTCTAGCTTCCCGTTGAAGGTGTGGGGAACAGCGATGACGCCAACCCGTAGACCATGCCTCGCACTCGCCCACGTCTGTATGACCTTCGCGGCCAGAACTGGCAGAGCTTTAGCCAAGAGCGGGTTGTCGCGGAAAAGATGCCAGAGTTCCTTCGGCATCGTGAACGTGATCCCCTTATAAAGCGCGTCTGGCGGTGCGGCCCACCACCCGCGCTGCCACTGTACGGTAGCGCGATAGCCGCAACTGGAGCAGGGTCGTGATTTGCAGGGGTGATAGAAGGTTCGCTCTTCCGTGTCCGAACCGTAAACTTCGGCACCTAACTCCGGCGTGCGGCACTGCAATGCCTTATCAAAGGCCCAGCGAACTGCGGGGCGGGTCGCATTCTGGTCCCAATGTGGGCGCGTCCGAGACAGAATCTGCTTGAGAGGATCGTGGTATTTCATTTCAGTTGCAACACTCCTTGCGAATGCGGGCCGGTTAACAGATCCTGACCTATGAGAACGATCGTGCGTTTATGCCGAACGAATCGCACCTCAACCGATCCAGGCTGTCGCGCCTCCTGCTGCTGTAAGGCGTCGAGTACTGTGCGGGAATCGGGACTGGTCTCGTCCTTCTTGGACCGAGCGATAGACTGACGGATTACCTTGCGGGTCGCCCGTTCCTCGCTGTAACGGATGAACTGGTCCAACTGCTCGGCCCGGGGCAAGTTGCAGAATTGCATCGCGCGGTTGATTTTTAGCGTGCCGTCCAGCAAGGCTTCTTTCAGTCTAGGGTGTGCGGCCTGGAGGATCGTTTTGACATTGCTGACGTTACGAGCGCAAACGCCCGCGGCGCGGGCAATCTCTTGGCGCACCTCAATATGCTGAGCTTCCGGCAAATTTGCCCAACCCTTGTACTTGCCTCCGGCACGATTGTTGTCTCGCGCCCTCTTCTGGAAGTAGGGCTCCAGTGTCAGCGCCAAGCGAATGCGGACAAACGCATTCCACCGGCACCGGATTTGATGGGGGGCAAGTATGAACTGTAGGGCTTCGTCCTCACTGAGCAGATACTCGATGCAGTTGATTTCGTGCCTGCCGTCGAAAGCGGCTAACCGCCAGCGCCCAAAGCCAGCGAGAATGGTGCCGTTCGTCGTGATAAGGATCGGCTCGGTTACAGACGGGTTCGTCAGCCGGGCTGCGTCGTTGAAATCGTCTATTAGGCCGGTCCAGCCGAGTTCCTCCAGCGCGCCATGCAACCGCAGTTGTTCTAGGGAACGAACAACCGGACGCCCCTCCAACCGACTCATCGCGGTCGGATTGAAAGACGGCGACGGGACTGCAGAGATAACCTCTTCGGGGCTCGAACTGAGAATGGACGAGAAGTCGGCGCTCATCGCAGCGATCGTTTCTTGAGAAGCAGCGAGACCCATGCCGGGACCGTCTCGGGTGAGGGAGTCCATCGGACCCTCGGATAGGTTGGATCGACCGTCCCGGTTCGGATGTGACGCAGCCATCACTGTGCCGCCTCGGGGCTGCCCACGTTATCGCGTCGAGCGAAATGCACGAGGGCGCTGTATGGAATGAGCACCCGCCTCCCTACCCGGCGGGCAGGTAGCTTCTTCGTGGCAATGAGGTTATCGACGGTGCGCACGCACAACGACAGCAGCGCGGCGGCATCACGCTTGGATACGAGTAAAGGCGCCCGTTCTGACTCCCACCCGCACCTAGTGTTGCGTGGAGAAGGTTTTGTTTGCTTGTCCATGCCGCGATTCTGCCTTACGTGCAGCGCGGTGCTGGGGTCACATTTTCACGATTGTTTCAGCAGTTTTTTGTCCCTAGCGGGAGGCTTTGGAAAACTCTTCACGGAGGGTCTCCCAGAAGGTTTCCTGAGGAGCGGGGCTTTCAAACGGCGGGAGAAGGTCAGCACTGGCCGCGATTTTCTGGCCGAACGTCTTGGGCTCGCGTGTTCTCTTGCCGCCTCCATGTATGAACATTGAAGGGTACTTTTTGGCGAGTTTTTCGATATTCACGTTCTCGAACAGGCTGCGATAAGGACCTAAGGCAGCAAAGGGGTTTCTCTTCAGACGGACGCGCCGCTTGTTTATGGTTGCCGCGTCCCAGGCCCACCCCTTGGTAAATCGGTCTCGTGTGCCACCCGGGACGGCAGCGGCAGTCAACAGCGTTGCCAGCTCTTCGTTGACTCTCCTGCTACCGGCGTGCTTCAAGTCCTGAGCGATCATGGCAATGGTCAAATCAGTCATTTGAATGGTTGTAAAGGCGCTCCGCCATTCCGCAAGACGGTGGCGATGTTTTTCCGTTCGCCTGCGCACCCAGCCCAAGATTCCAAGTGTCAAGCTGCGCTCCTGTGGAGAGAACGGATATGACTTCAGCAGGTTAGTTGCACCATCTACATGACGCTGAACGGTAGCAAGGTTCTCGTCCAGTTTATCTAGGTCGCGCCGACACTTGATGCTGCTTAACAACGGAGCTGCGTAGAGTAGCGTCCGTACCCGTTTGACATCCACGCCCTTACCCGCGAGTCGCTCCATCAGCGCCGGAACGCCCTCATTAGCTTCAAATGATTGGAGCCATTCGGTGTATCCTCCGGGCCGGGCGTTTAATCGCAAGCTCGACGTGCTCTTCTTTTTCTTGCGCGTCACTGCGCGATAATACTCTTTGACAAACTTGCAGTGCAAGTATTACTTTATTGGTATGGGACTGAAGATCACCCCGGAGGTCCGGGATTTCTACAAGCAACTGACCAGTATGGGGGGCAAGGCCAGGGCCAAGAAGTACGATCACGCAACCCTCAGCGAGTGGGCCAAACGCGGCGGACGACCTCGAAAGGGTTCCCCGCCCCGGAACGAGCAAAGCACCAGTGCATCACCGCAGAGCAAGGAACGGTCGAAGTGAGCGGCAATAAGAACAGGAAAAAAATCCGTGGTGTATTCGAGAAGGTGCCCGGTTCCGATGTCTGGTGGATTCAATACTTTCGATGCTTCGGGACGCCGACGCCGGGAAAAAGCCGGTCGTAGAAGCGATGCCATTACGCTGTTGAGCAAGCGTAAGACGGAGAAGTTGCAACGCAAGAAGTTACCTGAGAACTTGCGAACGAAACCTGTCACGTTCGGGGAGTTAGTGGACGATGCAATCGAGCATTCCCAGGCAGAGAACGGCGGACGTTCGACGCAAGAACTAGCCCTAAAATACGGAATCCTGCGACCCATCTTCGGCAATCGGGTAGCCGAGGACATCAGCAAGCAGGACGTTCTTCGATGGCTGGTCACCACTGCGGCCGATCGTGGTTGGGCACCGGCTACCAAGAACCGCTGGCAGGCAGCGTTCAGTTTAGCTTTCCGAGTTGGGATAGAAAACGAAAAGATCGAGAAGAACCCGGCGGCGCGGATTGGCCGGACGAAAGAAGACAACGGTCGCGTCCGCTGGCTCTCTGAACCGGAAGAGGCAGAGCTGCGCGCGGCGATCGCACGGCGAACTCCGCATCACGTTCCGGCATTCCTCCTCAGTGTTCATACGGGGTTGAGGGCTTCGGAACAGTTCTCGCTGCAATGGCTACAGATCGACTGGTAGCATCGCATCCTGAGCTTGCCACGGACCAAGAATGGAAATCCGCGCCATATACCGCTGAACGTGATCGCGATGGAAGCCTTGCGAAACCTGAAGAAACACCACGACGACAAGAACCCGGACTCGCCCTGGGTTTTCCTCAACGAGGACGGCGAGAAATTAAGAGGGCATCGCGATTGGTTCGAGCCGGATTTGAAGGACTCCGGTGTTCTTGACTATTCCTGGCATTGCAACCGTCACACCTTTGCATCTAGACTCGTGATGGCCGGTGTGGATCTCCGAACGGTGGGAGAGCTTCTCGGCCACCGGACGCCCAGCATGACGTGGCGCTATTCACATTTGGCTCCAAGTCATCAACAGCGGGCAGTTGACCTTCTGGCGCCTGCTGCGAAGACACCCAGGACGAAGAGCCCAAGTGCCACCATAACTGCCACCGAACGCTTTCGCGTTGTGGTCGCAGGGGAATGAATTTAGTTAAGTAACTTAAAATGTGTTATTTAGCAGAGGCGCGAAAGTGGCGGAATTGGCAGACGCACCAGACTTAGGATCTGGCGGGGAAACCCGTGGGGGTTCGAGTCCCCCCTTTCGCACCAATAAGTTGCGGGGCCCTGTCGGGTTCAGTTCCGTTGCCAGATTCCCGAATGCTGTGAAGGCCCGTTCAACCGC
>JBKQKT010000765.1:0-6076 GCA_052147365.1 Candidatus Korobacteraceae bacterium
CGGGGGCGCGGCAAACCGTGCTGGGCGCGGTGGGAGCGGGAATTGATTTTGACATCCGCAACCTGGAATTGCTGCCGGGGGTGCAGGAAGTTCATCGCATCAGTTCGCCGTACAAGCTGGCGGGGAAGAGCTTTCGTCCCGAGGGGACGATTGTGAAGCTGGCGAATGGAATCGGGATCGGCGGAAATGAAGTGGTGGTGATGGCCGGGCCGTGTTCGGTGGAATCGCGAGAGCAGCTTTTTTCCACGGCAGAAGCGGTGGCGAAGGCTGGGGCTCGCGTGCTGCGGGGCGGAGCGTTCAAGCCGCGAAGTTCTCCTTATTCTTTTCAGGGGCATGGGGAAGATGCGCTGAAACTGCTGCGCGAAGCAGGAGAGAAGTTCAAGCTGCTGGTGATCAGCGAGGTGATGGAGATCTCGCAGATTCCGATGATGCTGCCTTATGTGGATATTCTGCAGGTGGGTGCGCGCAACATGCAGAATTTCAATTTGTTGCGCGAGTTGGGGAAAGTGCGCAAGCCAGTGCTGGTGAAACGCGGAATCGCCGCGACCCTGGAAGAGTTGCTGCTGTCGGCGGAATACATTATGGCGGGCGGGAATTATGAAGTGATTTTGTGCGAGCGCGGGATCCGAACGTTTGAGACTTACACGCGCAACACGATGGATATTTCGGCGATTCCAATTATCCACAAGCTGTCACATTTGCCGATGACGGCTGATCCGTCGCACGGAACCGGGAGGCGCGACAAGGTTTCGCCGATGGCCCGAGCTTCGGTGGCGGCGGGAGCCGATGCGCTGCTGATTGAAGTGCATTGCGATCCCAATAATGCTTGGTCGGATGGCGCGCAGTCGCTGTTTCCGGAGCAGTTCGCGAAGCTCATGGAGGAGTTGCGGATGATTGCGCCGGCGGTGGGACGAACCATTGCGTGATTGGGTGATCGGGCCATCGGGCGATTGTGCGATGAGTTTCTAGGGGGTCGGCTCTCCTCAACTTATATTTGTTTTGTTTTGCTCTTCAAATTGCCCAATCACAGAATCGCGCAATCGCTCAATTTCCTATGCCAATTCGGCAAATCACAATCATCGGGACAGGCTTGATTGGCGGGTCGTTTGCGCTGGCGCTGCGGAAGCGGAAGTTCGCAGGGATGATTGTGGGTTGCGACCGCGAGTCGGCGCTGAAGAAAGCAAAGCAGTGCGGGGCGATTGAGAAGGGATTTGTTGAGCCCGCGGATGCGGTGCGTGGGAGCCAGTTGGTGGTGCTGGCCACGCCGGTGCTGGCGATTGTGGATTTGATTGGACGACTGGGTCCGGGGCTGTCTGCGACCACTTTGTTGACAGATGTGGGAAGCACGAAGGCAGCGGTGGTGGAGCAGGCGGTCAAGGTATTTGGAAAGAATGAGGGAAGGCGATTTCTGGCGGGGCATCCGATGGCGGGGAAGGAGCACAGCGGCGTGGATTATGCCGATGCCGACTTGTTCCAGAATGCGGTTTGGATCTTGACGCCGCTGCCGGGACAGAATCTGAATGAAGGAATCTTCGCTGAGTTTGCGGGATGGATCGATCAGATTGGGGCGCGCATTGCGATGCTGCCGGCGGAAGATCACGACCGGTTGTGTGCATGGATCAGCCATGTGCCGCAGATGATTTCGACTGCGCTGGCGGCAGCGCTGGTGGAGGAGTTTGGAGAAGAAGCGCCGCTGCTGCCGGCGGGGGGGCGCGCGTTGCGGGAGATGACGCGGATTTCGGCGAGTCCTTATTCGATGTGGCGGGATATCGCCATCAGCAACAGGAAGAATCTCGAGGATGCGCTGTGGAAGGTGGAACAGCGGCTGGCGCACATCCGGGAGAATCTGGCGACGCGGGCGCTGGCGGAGGCGTTTGAGCAGGCGCACGGGTTGAAGAAGAGTCCGGGGAAGAAGTAGTAAGGCGATTGAGTAATTATGCAATTGAGTAATTTGGTAATTGAAAATCTCCGTACGGCTTGGTCTTCAAATTGCCCAATTACTCAATTGCCCACTTTCCATTTAGAATGCGGACGCTATGAACAAGGTTGTGGGCAGCGCGGATGAAGCCATTCGGGATGTCGGCGACGGCTCGGTCATCATGATCGGCGGGTTCGGGCTGTGCGGAATCCCGGAGAATCTGATTCGCGCGCTGGTGCGAAAGGGATCGAAAAATCTGACCACCATCAGCAACAACGTTGGCGTGGACGGGCTGGGCAATGGGCTGCTGCTGGCGGCGGGGCAGATTCGGCGGCACATTGGAACCTATGTGGGGGAGAACAAACTGCTGGAAGAGATGGTGCTGACGGGGAAGATCGAGCTTGACCTGGTGCCGCAGGGAACGTTCTCTGAGCGAATTCGCGCGGCGGGCGCGGGGATTCCGGCATTTTTTACTCCCACGGGTGTGGGCACGATTGTGGCGGAAGGAAAAGAGACGCGAGAATTCGAGGGCCGCACTTACGTGATGGAACGCTGGTTGAAGGCGGATTTTGCGTTCGTAAAAGCGTGGAAGGGCGACCGGATAGGGAATCTGGTTTACCGGAAGACGGCGCGGAATTTTAATCCGGTGATGGCTACGGCGGCGAAAGTGACGATCGCTGAGGTGGAGGAACTGGTCGAAGCCGGCGAACTGGACGGGGATTTGATTCATACGCCATCGGTTTATGTGAAACGGATTTTTCAAGGTGAGCTGTTTGAGCGGCGGATTGAGAAGCGGACAGTGAGGAAGACCGTGACGGGCTGATGGTTCCGAACATTTGGCTAGCAGCGTGAAGGGAAATCCTCGATGAGCTGGCGGTGGCGCTGAGGTGCAAGGGATCCCCTTCGGCTTCGCTCAGGGCAGGCTTTCGACTTCGCGGATGGCTCGCTTCGCGATCCACCCGCTACGCCCAGGATGACAGAACTTGGGAGTGACATTGAATAAGCCAGGCAAAGACGTCGACAAGCGCGAGCGCATTGTGAAGCGCATCGCGCAGGAGTTGCGGGACGGATTCTACGTGAACCTGGGCATTGGCATGCCAACGCTGATTGCGAATCATGTTCCGGCGGGGATCGAGGTTGTGCTTCAGTCCGAGAACGGGATGCTGGGAATTGGGCCTTATCCGGTGGAGGGTGAGGAGGACTCTGACTTGATCAACGCGGGCAAGGAGACGGTCAGCGAGATGGCGGGGACTTCGTATTTTTCGAGTGCGGATTCGTTTGCCATGATCCGCGGCGGGCACGTCGATTTGAGCGTGCTGGGCGCGATGGAAGTGGATGAGGCGGGGAACCTGGCGAACTGGATGATACCGGGAAAAATGGTGAAGGGCATGGGCGGTGCGATGGACTTGGTGGCCGGAGCGCGGCGCGTAGTGGTGGCGATGGAGCACACGACGCGCGAAGGTGCTTCGAAGATTTTGAAAAAGTGCACGCTGCCGCTTACCGGGGTGAAGGTGGTGGATACGATTGTGACGGAGATGGCGTACATCCGGGTGACGGAGCGCGGACTGGTGCTGGAGGAAGTAGCTCCGGGATTGACGGCGGAGGATGTGCAGCGGGCTACTGAGGCCAGGCTGGTGGTGAGTGAAAGATTGAAGGTGATGGAGAGCTGAGGCGGAGTGAGCCTCAGGGGCTAAAGCCCATCCAGCTTTCTGGCCTTTATCGCAGCCCTGAAGCGCTACGCCGCCCAAAATCTAAATGTTCGAGGCGCCTAGATGCGGAATGGCGCCGCTAACAGCCTGAACGGCAGTGTGATCGCGAGATAGATGATCTCGAGGACTCCGTGGACGGCCACGCCTACGATGCGAAACGGCAGTAGCAGCAGCCAGATGAACGGGTAGGCTATTAGCGCCAGCAAAGCCAGGGGCCAGCAGAGTATGAACAGGATGCACCACAGGAGGAAAGTGAACATGAGACCTCCTTTGTCTTCTCCTCTATTTTAGTATTACGTCGGCGGCGGCGAGAAAGTTCCGTGTCGCGATTCTGAAACTCCACACGATCCTATTCGTAGCGCAATGCTTCCGCGGGGAGCGTGTTGCCGGCCGACCACGATGGGTAGAGCGTTGCTGCGAAGGAAATTCCTACGGCTCCCAGCACCACCCAAACGCCATCCCACAGGCTGGGCGCGAAGGGGACGTAGTCGATGGAGTAGACCTCCGGGGACAGCGAGATCATGTGGTAATGCCCTCCGGCATAGGAGATGGCATAGCCGAGCAGCAGGCCGATCGTGGTGCCGATCACGCTGATCAGCACGCCTTGGGCAATGAAGATGTTTCTTATCTGCGACTGGCGGGTGCCCATCGACATGAGCACGGCGATGTCCTTGGTTTTTTCCATGACCATCATGATCAGGGAAATAAGAATGTTCAGGGCGGCGACCAGAACGATCAATCCGGTGGTGATGTAGGTGACCAGGCGCTCCATGTTCAGGGCGTGAAACAGCGCTTTGTTCTGCTCCTTCCAGTTGGTGGTCATGAAGCCGTTGCCGGCCGCGTCTTCGAGTTCGCGGGAGATGACATCGGCTTTGTAGATGTCGTCTACTTTGAATTCGATCACGGAAATCAGGTCGCCCAGGCCGAAGAGGCGCTGCGCGTCGGAGAGGCGCGTAAACGCCCAAGAGGAATCGTAGTCGTAGAAACCGGAGTTGAAGATTCCGGTTACGCGGAAGCGGGTATATTTCGGAACCATGCCAAACGGGGTTAATTCGCCTTGCGGGCTGGTGACTTCAACGACTGTGCCGACGGTTGCGCCTAGGCTGTCAGCCATATCTTTGCCCAGAATGATTGGGGGCATGGCGGCGACGCGGGCGCGGATGATGCCGAGAGAATCAGGAGAATCTTCTGTCGCTGGAGCTTGGTTCGCGGACGATTGGGTCGCTGACGCTCCCTGGACAGCCGAGGCGGCTGTCCCTACATGATCTTTTTCTGGCTCGGGAGTTGTTTCGTCGAGGGCGGCCGCTGAGCCCTCTTTTATCGTGTTGAGCAGATCTCCGACCTTGCGCTCGTAACTTGGAATCATCCCCTTCAGGACTGCGCCGCGGGCGCGGGGTCCGCGGGAAATCAGGACTTGCTCAAAAATTGCGGGCGCGGCGGCGACTACGTGCGGCTGTTTGGACAGGCGATCAAGAAGCGGCGGCCAATCTTTGATGCCGTCGTCGGCTACGCGGAGCAGGCTGACGTGGGAGGTTGACCCGATGAGGCGCTCCTGCAAATCCTGGCGAAAACCATTGTTGATGGCTAGCGCGACGATGAGTGAAGCTACGCCTGCGGCTACTCCGACAATTGAAATGCCGGTGATGATGCCGATGAATGCTTGACGGCGCTTGGCACGCAGGTAGCGGGTCGCGATAAAGAGTTCAAAGCGCATGGGGGAAACAGCCGTCAGCAATCAGCACTCAGCATTCGGCCAAGTCGGATTATAGCTTTGTCCTCGGCAGGACTGCGGGCACTGCCAATCGATAGCGGTTGTACTCCTCTCCGAAGCGATTCTCCAGCTCTTTATCCTCCATCCGAATCATTACTGCGCCTGTGATGATCGCGATCCCGGTCAGCATCCAGCAGACTGCTAGGCCTGTGCCTACGCTCCAGGCCAGCATTTCGCAGAGATGGCCGAGATAAACAGGATGGCGCACGCGGGCGCGAATGCCCTCCGTGACCAATCGTTGCTCGCGATGATCCGACAGAACTTCCGGCAGGCCGCCGAGTTGCGCCGAGCTGAAGCCGTTGCCGGAGAGTTTGTAAAGCATGAGCCCCGCGGCAAACAGGGGCAGGGCCGGAATCCAGCACCACGAACGGTGATAGAGCGTCAGTTCCCGCCAGGGCGCAGTGATTGCGGCCAGGAGTAGCCACATCGCGATCCACGCGGGCAAAAGTATCCGGTACGGGGAACGCGTTCGCGAACGCCAGTGCTCCGCGCGGGAGTGAATCAGCAGCCAGAAGCTGGGGATAGTCGCATAGATAACGCAGGCGATCCAGCCTACGGTCCGCAGTGTCTGTTCCACCTTCTGATTCTACTTGCGACCATCAGCGGCTGCCCCGGAAGTTCACCGTCTTTCGTTCCTGCTCGTGATCTTGTGAAGATGCGAATGAACGGCCAACATCC
>JBKQKT010000766.1:0-7698 GCA_052147365.1 Candidatus Korobacteraceae bacterium
CTTTTTCAGCCACTTGGTGATGGTTCCTTCGAAGATCGATTCCCCCATCTGGGGCATGACTACGTCTGTGGGCATATTGTCCTTCCGCGATGTTTACAGGTGGAACTGCTAGCGTGCAGCAATCGAACATTATATCGCTTCGCCGCGGACCCACGGCCTATCGCAGCACCAGCACGGCGCGGCCCCGCAGCTTGCCCGTGTTCATCAGCTCCAGCATCTTGCCGGCATCTTCCAGCGGAACCTTAGTGATGCGTGGCACCACGTGGTTATGCACCGAGAAGTCCAGCGTCGCGCGAATGTCTTTGCGGCTGCCCGAAGGCGAGCCCATCAGATGACGACGCCCGCCGACCAGATCCATGGGCGAGGTCTTGATTTCACCCGCTCCGACGCCCACCAGGACCAGCGTGCCGTCCGGCGCGAGACCCGGAAACGCATCAGTTGCGGCTTCCGTGCTTGGGGCCGTCGCCAGGATCATGTCAGCTCCTCCGTCCCACTCCTTCAGGGCATCACCAGCCTTCTTCGACTGCGTGCTAATGAAATACTCCGCGCCGAGCTCGCGAGCCTCGGCTTCCTTGTCGGGAGTGTTGGAGATGACGGCCACGCGCGCGCCCATCGCCTTGGCATAGAGCACGCCGAGGTGCCCCAGTCCACCCAGCCCGATGACGGCCACCTTATCCCCGACCCTGAAACCCGCATTGCGCATCCCGTTGAAGACTGTCAGTCCCGCGCACATGAGCGGGCCGGCTTCAGCAAAATCCAGTCCGTCCGGAATGGGCGCCACGTAAGCTGCCGGCGCAATCATGTATTCCTGGTAACCGCCGTCCCTGTTCACCCCCGTAACTTCCATGGATGGACACATCACCTCGTCGCCCTGCGTACACAGCTTGCAGTGGCCACACGAAGAGAACAGCCATGCCATGCCGACGCGATCGCCGATCTTCGGCCAGGTAACGCCCGGACCGACTTTGTCCACCACGCCGGCGACTTCGTGCCCCGGAACGACCGGGTATTTCGCAAAGGGAAACAGTCCCAGCAGAACATTGAGGTCGCTGTGGCACACTCCGCAGGCGCGAACGCGGATGAGCACTTCGCCGGCCTTCGGCTCTGGAATGGGACGATCTTCGATGACTATAGAGGATTGCGGTTTCTGGACGACGGCTGCCTTCATGGGTTCTCCTTTCGCGACAGAGGAAGAGATTTGAGGGTTAAGAGTGTTGAGAGTACGGCCCGTGGAATTGGATGTGCGACCTAAGCGAAACGATACACGCTTCAATCGCACGCAGGTTTGACTCGCTGTAACACGTCGGCTACCCTCGACGCTGGTAGCGACTGGCCGAGGTAACTCATAGCGGACATGCAGATTTTCTCCATTGTTGTCTTCGTCATCGCCGGCGCAACCATTTTCTATGTCCTGTTCGGGTACCCGCTGCTGCTGAACTCGATGGCGCGGCGCACCGACAATCCCGTCCGCAAGGACGACAAGCTCCGCACTGTCTCTTTTGTCATCGCGGTCTATAACGGCGAAAAATTCCTTGAGCGCAAACTGAAGACCATCCTTGCCCTGAACTATCCCCGCGAGCTGATGGACATTTTGGTCGTCTCTGACGGCTCGACCGACCGTACTGACGAGATCGCTCGCGGCTTCGCCAATCAGGGAGTGCATTTCCTTCGCGTGCCGCACGGCGGGAAGGCGGCAGCGCTGAACGCCGGAGTGCCGCGAGTCTCGGGCGAGATCCTGGCGCTATGCGATGTCCGTCAGACGCTCGATCCCGATTGCCTGCGCAATGTCATCGCCTGCTTCGGTGATCCCCGAGTCGGCTCCGTCAGCCCCAAGACCATCATCGTCGAGGGCGGCATCCACGAGGAGGCGACCACCAGCGCCTACTGGCGTTATGAGGACTGGATCCGCCGCCGCCACACGCTCATTGACTCGACTTTCGGTTATAGCGGGGCCTTCGCGGCCATGCGCCGCTCGCTATGGGTCCCGCTTCCCCCGGGCACGCTGCTCGACGATGTTTACGTGCCGCTCCAGGCGTTCTTCAAGGGCTACCGCATCCTCTACGAACCGGATGCCACAATGTATGACTTCCCGACCGTGCTGCACTCGGAGTTTCGCCGCAAAGTGCGACTGCAGGCAGGTTTGTACCAGATGCTGAAGCTCATGCCGGAGCTGCTCAGCTCGCGCAACCGCATGCGGCTGCACTTCCTGTCGGCTAAGTACGGGCGCACGGTCATCCCTTACTGCCTGATCGCAATCGCATTGGCAACCTTCGGCCTGCCGCCCCCCTGGCGGGCATTGGCCGCCTGGGGACAGGTGCTGTTCTACGGACTGGCAGTGCTCGATCCGCTAACGCCCGACCGCTTCCCGCTGAAGAAGCTGACGTCCCCCATCCGGACGTTCGTCGTGCTCATGGCCGCGTCGCTGGCCGCCGTGCGCGTGTACTTCGTCTCGCCCACCAGCCTGTGGAAGGAAGCTTCGTACCGCAGCGCAACTGCGGAGGCGGCCACCCAGCCATCAGAGTCGCCGGAACCGAAGGTGCCCACCAGAGGGGTGTGAGCCGAAATTGCCGGGTCGAGGGCAGTGTCAGCGCGCTGTTTTGTTCCTCGCCAGCGTTACAAAGTAATCGCGGGCGGCGGGTTCGATGGTCGCCGTGGCCTCGGGGAAGCGAGAAAAGATCTGCTGCAGTTGCTCTTCGCTGTAGAGGAACAGGTCGCAGCGTTTCTTATAGCGCAGGGCACGCTGCCATCCCAGAAATCCTCCTGCGACTGGGAATGAGAAAAACGCCTTGTCTTTGGTCAACGACAGGACCTTGGCGACTACTTTCTCCGCGTCGGGCATGTAGTCCATGAAGCCCATCACAATGACGTAATCGAAGATGTCTTGCGGAGCGTAGGTATAAAAGTCGGCGACCATGAACTTGCAGCGGTCCCCAACGCCAACTTTTTTGGCATGCTCGCTGGCGAGTTGTAACATGCCGTCGGCGAAATCGATGCCGACGACACGCGCTGCGCCGCGTTGGGCAAGTGTGATTGCGTAGTGGCCGGGCCCGCAACCCACGTCGAGCACGCTCTTTCCCTCGATCGGGTTGCAGCCGCCAATCGACTTCTCAAAGCGCAGCCGCATGCTCTTGCGGAAGAGATGGTTGATGACGCTGTTGAAAGGACCATTCTGGTTGCCGTAAATGGCGTCAAAGTCGTTGGCGTACTGATGGAAGAACGCCTGCGTGCGATCAAGCGACATGAGCATCCGCCAATTGGGAATAATTACGGAGCACGTTCTTGAAGGTGGTCACCGGGAATTCCTCAAGCAGGCGGCGCACCTTCACTTCCGTGGTATCGAGATTAACGTACGACTTGAACTGCCGCTTGCGGTTCATGGGCAGCCGCGGATGGCCGGGATCAATCTCCCGGGGATGGATGTAGAACACCACTGGCCGCCCCTCGCTCAGGACCTGCTGCGCCATGCGGCGAATCAGCCAATAAGGAAACAGTCGCAGGTAGCCGCCGCCGAAGAAGCACATCGGACGGCCCCGTAGATCGGCCACGGTGATCGGGACTTCCAGCAACGTATTGCCATTGCCGATGCGATGCGGTTCGCGCCGTCCTTGGGGCATGCCACCATGACCGCGCTCCGCCGGAAACACCGAGGAATCGTATTGGTAGCCTGCTTCCGTCAGCGCGTCGAAGAACCACGGAGTCTCGCCGGTGGTGGAAAAACCTGGCGCGCGGTAGCCCACCACTTCAGCGCCGGAAATGTCCTCCAGCAGATGGCGCGCGCGGCGAACGTCATCGTGAAAGTCGCTGCGACTCTGTTCGTAAACCAGGCGATGTCCGTAGCCGTGCGACGCGACTTCATGTCCGCGAGCGGCAGCCTCTTTCACCAGGTGCGGAAAGCGCTCCGCCACCCAACCGAGGAAGAAGCAGGTCACCTGAACATTCTTCTCACC
This sequence comes from Candidatus Korobacteraceae bacterium, assembly GCA_052147365.1. Classification (GTDB taxonomy): domain Bacteria; phylum Acidobacteriota; class Terriglobia; order Terriglobales; family Acidobacteriaceae; genus Bog-257. Next base: position 3,948 of record JBKQKT010000766.1, read on the forward strand.
GAAGATGTCGAGCAGCCGGGAGAAGTTCTTTTCCACGTGCGAAGGCAAAGTAGCCCACTGGTCGATTGTGGGCACACTTGGGTCGTCCAGGATGTGGAACCAATCCTCAACGTCAACTGAGAAGATGGAGGTCTGCATGGGCCTGCGGGTGAGCTAGATATATAACGTTTGCCCCGTCGGGCACAAGAGCGGTCGAACTCGCTGGAGCTGTCCGCGACCGCCGGCTTTCCAGCTAGCGCTTGCAATATGCGCGGATTTGACTCTCACAGGTAGGTCGGCTAGCCTCAGTTCTTGCATCGCCGCCGCCGCGAGCTCCTTCCTGTACAGCTCGAGCGGACGGAAACCCGGGTCCTCCCGCCATTCACCCAATGAAACTGCCTCGCAAGCTTCTGACGTTGGTCGCAGCGTTCGCGCTTTGCACGCAAGCGTTGGCCGGCAACGTCATGCATCCCACGCATGCGCCGAAGGCGATGGTTGCTACGGTTCATCCTGAGGCGTCGAAAGCGGGCGTGGCAATCATGCAGCAGGGCGGCAACGCAGTGGACGCAGCAGTGGCCATCGGCTTCGCCCTGGCGGTGGTGTATCCCGAGGCAGGCAACATCGGTGGTGGCGGCTTCATGCTCTTCCGCCGCCCGAACGGCGAGGTGCACTTCCTGGACTATCGCGAGAAGGCGCCGGCAAAAGTCACCGCTAACATGTATCTGGACAGCAAAGGCAACGTCGTCCCGGACATGAGTACGCTAGGCTACAAGGCGATTGCTGTTCCGGGCTCGGTCGCAGGACTGGCTTATGCCCAGCAGCATTGGGGCAAGCTCTCTCTGAAGCAGGTGATGGAGCCGGCAATCCGGCTGGCGCGCGATGGATTCGTCCTTGAGTACGACCAGACCAGGTCTTTCCAGGACTCCGATCTGGCGAAGTTCCCCGAGTCGCATCGGATCTTCCAGCGCGACGGCAACTACTACAAGCCCGGCGAAGTTTTCAAGCAGCCGGAGTTGGCGAAAACGCTGGAGCGCATCGCCGAAAATCCGGATAACTTCTACCACGGCGCGATGGCGCGCGAGCTGGCGGATGCGCTTCAAAAGGGCGGAGGTCTGATTACCACCGACGATCTCGCGCACTATGAAGTGAGGGAGCGCCAACCGGTTCGCAGCACCTATCGGGGGTACGAAATCATCAGCGCGCCGCCGCCGTCCTCAGGCGGAGTCTCCCTGATCGAGGCTCTCAATATTCTGGAAGGCTACGATCTGGCCAAGCAGGGAGGAGACTCAGCCCAGGTTGTCCATCTGACATCCGAGGCCTACCAAAGGGCATTTTTCGACCGTGCGGAGTTTCTCGGCGATCCCGATTTTTCCAAGATTCCAGTGGCGCAACTGATCGACAAAAGATACGGCAACGCATGGCGTGAAACCATCAACCTGCGCCACGCCACACCCAGCAGTGCGCTGCGGCGACCGGCGATCTTCTCACAGTTGGACAGCTATGCCAGTTCCCATCCGCAGCCAAAATCAGTGCATGAACCGGAGCACACCACCCACTACTCGGTGGTTGATCCCGAGGGCAACGCAGTCTCAGTGACTACCACGCTGAACGATAATTTTGGCTCACGGGTCACTGCCGAGGGACTGGGCTTTCTGCTGAACAATGAGATGGACGATTTTGCCGCCAAGCAGGGTGTCCCGAATCTCTACGGATTGATCCAGGGCCCGGCCAACGCCATCGGTCCAGGCAAGCGTCCACTCTCGTCGATGACGCCGACTATCATTCTCAAGGGCAGCAAGCTTTTTCTCGTGCTCGGCTCACCGGGAGGCTCGACCATCATCACGACAGTGGCAAACGTCTTGATGGGTGTGCTGGACTACGGGCTGAACATCCAGGAAGCGGTGGATGCACCGCGCTTCCATGATCAGTGGATGCCTGACGAGATCAAAATAGAGAAGATTGGTTTCTCGCCGGACACCATTCGCATTCTAGAACACATGGGACATAAGATTGACGCCAGCGAACGATTTTGGGGAGACGCCGAGTGCATCGCCCTTGACGAGCAGACTGGCGAGCGGTTGGGCGCCAGTGACGGACGCAACAACGGAAGGGCAATAGGTTTCTGATGCTGCGCGCGATGTCAACCCTGGTATACGCGAGAGGCGAGCGGCTGCATCCAGGGCTGCTCGACCAGTTCGTTTCCGGCGGAGCCGAAGCCGTTGAGATTCTTGCCGCCCGAGGTCACTTCAACTACACCAATAAGCAGCACATCCGAGAGATTGGTAACTGGTTTCGAAGCACCGGAGTTCGATTCCACTCCATGCATTCGCCGATGTACTCCGACGAAGAATGGGGACGCGGCGGCGAGCCGCCCATCAACATTGCCTCGGTCGAGAAGCTGCATCGCATCGCGGCCATGGATGAGATCAAGCGCGCCATCGAAGTCGCCGAGCAGCTGCCGTTCCAGTTTCTGATACAGCATGTTGGAGTCGGGCATGAGGAGTCGGACGAACACAAGCGGGAAGCAACGATCAGTTCACTCGAGCACTTGCATGCCTTCGCCAAGCCGTTAGGCGTGCAACTGCTAGTGGAGAACATACCCAATGAGCTTTCCACCCCCGAGAAGCTGGTGGAACTGCTGCACGCTGGGCGTTTTGACGACATTGGCGTGTGCTTCGACGTCGGCCACGCCCACATCATGTCCAGCGTGCCACAGGCGTTCGGAGTGCTGAGGGACCGCATCCGCTCGACGCATGTTCATGACAACAATAAAGACCACGATTCCCACCTGTGGCCGGGAAGCGGCAATATTGCCTGGAAGGAAACCGTGGAGCTGCTGCGGACCGCGCCGCAAGCGCCTCCCCTGTTGCTGGAGATCGAAGGACTGGAAGGCGAGAAGATTGCGGAGAAGATGGCGGCTGCATTCGGTAAACTGGAAGCAGCACTGTAACCCTCGCCGTCTCGAGTCAGCATCCATGGAAACAGATACGAAGACCGAAACACCAGTCACCACCATCCGCGAAGTCGGCGGGCATGAAGGTCAAACTGTCACTCTTCGCGGATGGCTGTATAACCTGCGCGAGAGCGGCAAGTTGCTGTTCCCTATCTTTCGCGATGGCAGCGGCATCATTCAGGGTGTGGTGGCGAAGAACTCTGTCTCGCCCGAACTGTTCGACTCCATCAAGAACCTGACGCAGGAATCGAGCGTGATCGTCAGCGGCAAGGTCCGCGCCGACAAGCGTGCACCCGGCGGCTACGAGCTTGACGTCAGCGACGCGCAAATACTGCAGCGCGTCCCGGAGGACGACCCGTATCCGATTTCGTTGAAGGAACACGGCGTTGACTTCCTGATGGAGCACCGCCATCTGTGGGTGCGCTCGCCACGGCAGGCAGCGGTGTTGCGCGTTCGCGCCGAGATCATCAAAGCGGCGCGCGACTACTTCGATGAGCACGGGTTCATCCTCACCGACCCACCAATCCTCACGCCCGCGGCTTGCGAAGGCACAACCACGCTCTTCCCGGTGGACTACTTCGACGAGCAGGCGTACCTCACACAGTCGGGGCAGCTCTACATCGAAGCCACCGCGATGGCGCTCGGCAAGGTGTACAGCTTCGGACCGACGTTCCGCGCAGAGAAATCGAAGACGCGGCGCCACCTGACCGAGTTTTGGATGGTCGAGCCGGAGGTCGCCTATGCTACGCTCGACGACCTGATGGTGCTGGCGGAGGAGTTCATCACCTTCATCGTCAAGCGCTGCCTGGAGCGCCGGCG
>JBKQKT010000767.1:0-9336 GCA_052147365.1 Candidatus Korobacteraceae bacterium
GATTCACACGATGAAGGCTAACTTGACGACAGCGGAGGGCAAGAATTTCGAGGATGAAGCTGCCTCGGTAGTTGATCTGGACCGGTATTACCGCGCGTTTCCAGGGCTAAAGCAGGGGACGGAGCCGCCGCTCGCACCGGAAACCAAAATGCTTCCCGGAAGCGAAGAGAAAGGAACGATCATTGTTGGGTTCAAGGTGACGAAGGACGCGTTCGATCAGAGGAAGTCGCTGACGGTTTCGATTCAACCTTATGACCAGGCGTTGCCGGTGGTGTTGAAGTGAGGGCTCGGGAACGGTCCAAACGGCGGGCTGTGCTGGGCGAGGCCGATGCTGGACGGGGCAGAGCCCCGTCACGACACGAAGCAATTTCGGATTACTCGGCCTCGAGTTGCTTACGGGCTTCCTGAAGAGCTTTTTTTTCGGCGCCGCCTACTTTCGGATATTTCAGGTTCATCCCTTTTAATGTTTGGACCACGGCCTGGGCGACCACGAGGCGAGTAAACCATTTGTTATCCGCGGGGACAACGTACCAGGGAGCGTAGGGGGTTGCGGTGTGGCGAATCATGTCCTCGTAGGCATGCTGATAGGCGTCCCAAAAAGCCCGTTCTTTTATGTCCGCAGCAGAAAACTTCCAGTTTTTGTCGGGCGTGTCGAGGCGCTCAAGGAAGCGGCGCTTTTGTTCTTCCCTGGAAAGATGCAGGAAGAATTTCAGCACGGCGATGCCATTTCGTGTTGCGTAGCGTTCATTGCCGCGAATATCTTCGAAGCGCTCTTGCCAGATATGTTTGGTGACCAGTGACTTGGGGAGTTTCTCGTTCTCCAGAATCTGGCGATGGACGCGGACGATCAGCACTTCTTCATAATAGGAACGGTTGAAAATACCGATCTTCCCTCTGGGCGGCACGCGTTCCGCGGTACGCCATAGATAGCCATGCTGCAGTTCTTCGGCTGACGGAGCCTTGAAAGACCAGACCTCAACTCCCTGCGGATTGACTCCCGACATGACGTGCTTGATGGTTCCGTCTTTGCCGGCCGCATCCATCGCCTGAAAAATCAGCAGCAGGCCCCAACGGTCCTGGGCGGCGAGAATGTCCTGGAGTTCGGCTAGTTTGTTGACGCCATCGGCGAGGAGTTCCTTGGCGAGGGGTTTCAATTCCGACTTCAGACCGTGAGTATCGGCGGGATCGTGATCTTTGAGGCGGAAGTGTTTTCCGTGTTGGATGCGATAGCGGTCGAGGAGTTTATCGATCTTCATTGGTTTATTTTATTTCCTCTATCGTTGCTGCTCATAGAGCGAGTTGTTGGGAGTGGGGTCGTCGTATTCTCGTCCATACTTATTCTTGTGGGCGGTGCTTTGGCCATTGACGGCCGGAACGCGGATGACTCCGAGCGACGAGGAATTTTCTCCGATGGTGATTTCGCGGGAAAGCGGCTGGGTATTCTCCGGACCCAAGCCTTCGCTCCAAACGTGCAGCGTGTAGTGACCGTAGGGTACCCCGGTGAGGAGTACCTGTCCGTCGGGATTGGCGACGGCATAGAGCGGGGTAGCGAGGGTAATCACGACGGCGCTCATTTCCGGATGAATGTTGCAGAAAATGTAACTGATTCCGGGACGATCGAAGCGCACGATGCGCGATGAACCGGCTTCGTAGAGGCCGAGATCGAAGCGCTTGCCTTCGAAGAGTGAAAAGACGTTATGAAAAAAGGGATCGCGATTGGGAAACTCGACGAGGGAACCGGCGGGGGCGACGAGGATATGGGGCTCGAAGCTCTTGTTTTTCTGCACGAGGCGCAGGTTGGGCGCGAGACTGGGCGATGAATTCGGCATCGAGGGGGGGTCCTGGCCGGCGGAAGCCGGTGTCAGCCACACTACGGTCGCGGGAATTGCGTGGCGCGAGTTCGCGGCAGCGGCCGCGACCTCGACGCGGCCGCGCACGGAGGTGTTCGCCGACAGCGGCTGCGCTTGTGAGACACACCAGTCCGCCGACAACAACGCGATGGCGAGCAGGATGGTTCTGTAGATCATGGTTAAGACTCGAATTACAATCCAATCATTTTCGCGACGGTGCAGAGTACGGCACCGCAGCGGCTAAAGCCGGTTCGGTCGCGACGTCTGGCGGCAGGGCTGAAGCCGTGCCCTTCCGGTTTGTGCCTCCCCGTAATGATCGTGTGCGCCTGATTGTAGCGATTCTACCTTGCGCTCAGAAAAGAACTCCCATCATGAGATTGAGCTGGCCGGCACCGTTGCCGCCGTTGACGAGTGAATAGGTTGTGAGATGACGATACTCGGCGGAAAACAAAAGATCAGAGCGGGGGCGGTAAATCGTGTTCACGAGGCTGCCCAAGTTTCTTGCCAGCGCCTGATTGCCGTAGTTCTCTGCGTAGGGAAAATATTTCAGGTCGCTGGCGTAGGGGTTATCGATACCAAATGCGGCATTGAACTCCCATTTGATGGCGGGGTGGTATTTGAGCTGGGCCCAGCCGCCGATGGAATTCAGGGCCTGGATCTGGGTCGACGATAGGGTGGGATCGCCGCTGAACAGGACGCTTCGTCCAACTCCGCCGTAGAGTCCGCCAAGAGCCCGGCCGCGATAGAACTCTCCGCTCAGAGAAAACTGATGAGTGAGGGGCAAATCCAGGTCGGTCATCGCGGCCCAGCCATCGACATTCCGGTTGAAATTATAGTCCTGGCGGCTGTAGTATCCGGCAACTCCCAGGCGAAGAGGTTGTCCGTCGATCGTACGAGTCCAAGCAATTCGGGAGGCATAGGCGGGCTGCCGCGAAGCCTCGCCGGGACCGGCCAGGCGATCATACGCTGCATAAGGCGTTTCGCCGGTCACGGGATCGAGGATGCCTGCCTGGAAGAGCAAGTTGGAATCTTCGCTGAGCGACAGTTTGTGCTCGACACGGAGTTGCGGGATCCAGCCCCAGAGGTTTCCGGCAGAGGAGAGAGCGGGAATGGCGAGTGTGGCAAACGATGTCGGCGAATTGGGGGAGAAGAAAATTGGATCCTGGCCGACGACGACGGAGGTATTGGCCCAGTCCATGCGCATGGTGGCGGTGCGCAAACGCACCAGTCCGGAGTTGACACCGTTCGGAACGGACGCGAAACCGCCGCCCAGATCGAGTTGTAAATCCGCTTTCGTTTTAGCGCCGGCGACGGTCGGGCCAAAGGCTTCGAAGCCGATCTCCGACTGGCGAAGGGTGGCGCCGAAACTTCCACCGGAATCGCCGGGGGGGCGAGCAAAGGCGAGGGTGGGGAGATCGATGTTATCAACCACTCCCTGATTGCTGAAGAGATTCATCAAAACGATGCCGGAGAGGCGTACGCGGTATTTGGATGCGCTCTCGACTTTGGTCTGATATTGATCGTCAACCTTGCCGCTGAGCAGCTGATATTCTTCTTCGATACTGGCGGCGTGGTCGGAGTTTTTCTGTTCTGACTTCGGCGGAGTTTTCTCATCTTGCAGCGAGTTGGCGAGGGATGGATGACTGGCGGGAGTGAGCACGGCGTTGGTCAGAAGAACGGGATGAGGCTCGACTGGAGCGCGAACTTCATCAAGCTCGCGGCGCAGTTCAGCGGTCTCGGCGCGGGCCTGCCGCCAATCGTCGCGCATGCCGGCGACGGCGGCCTGCAAATCGCGGACCTGCTGTTGCAGGTCGCGGATTGAGTCGTTGAGGGAGGTGGGCGGCGATGGCGGCTGGCTAGGATTATGAGGGTTCTGCGCCACGGCTGCTGCGGTCCACGCGGTTATGCCCATCAGCATTGCCCAACGCAATAAGCTGCTTGCCTGACTGCGAATCATGGAGCCTCCTGCCAGTGACTGTGGTCGAAACTGAAATTTCGGTATTGCTTGAAGTCCAACAAGTAACTAAGCGATTCCGACTCTAGCGTAAAAACTGGTGGAGGGCGCTAACGGCGAACCCTCAGGCGCTAAAACGCCAACGTAATTTAGCGCTTAGCCGGCAGGGGCGGTCATAGCGCTTTCTGTTGTGTGATTCAGCGGAATATTTACGCGAAATATCGTTCCGGTGGCTGAGGTTTTTTCCACGGCAACCTCACCGCCGTGATCCTGCAAAATCTTCTGCACCACGGTCAAGCCCATGCCGGTTCCGTTTTCCTTGCCATGGCTTATGAAGGGCTCGAATAGGCGGTCGCGTATGGCGTCGGGAATTCCGGGACCGTTGTCGGCGATGCGAATTTCCAAAGTATCGCCGTGGCGCCGGAGGCCGATCTCGATTTTTCCGGTTTCGGGCGGGACAACCTCGCAGGCGTTCAACAACAGGTTGAGGAGAGCGCGTTCCAGCTTCCTGAAATCGAACCAACCCTCGCTGGATCCCTCGCCGGAAATGCGGATGCGAATGCGCTGAAATTCGGGATGGGCTTTGACGCCCTGCACGGCGCGCTCGACGGCCGAGCGCACGTCGCCGTAGGAGGGGCGCAAGGACTCGCGGGTGCGGGAGAATTCCAGCAAAGATTCGATGAGTTCGGTCATCTGGTTGACGGCGATTCGTATTTCGGCATAGAGATCTTCGCGCTGGCCGGGGGTCAGGTTGCTTTCGCAAAGAAATTCGGCGTTGGCAACGACCGCAGCCAGGGAATGGCGCAGATCGTGGGAGATGGAGCTAGCCATGCGGCCGATGGTAGCCAGGCGTTCGGCGTCGAGCAGTTCCCTATGCGTTTTCTGGAGGGTTTTTCGCATGCGGACGAAGGTACCGGTGACTTCCGCCACTTCGTCTTCGCCGCGGGCGTGCAGCGGGTACTCATAGTCGCCCAGCTCAAGGGCGCGAACGCCGGCCACCAGATTCTCCAGCGGACGGGTGAACGTATGGGAGATGAGGAACACGAGGAGGCTGCCAGCGAGGAGTGCGGTTAATCCGAGAGCCAGCAATAATTCATTCAAACTGCGGAGAAATGCGGTTGCCTGATCGAAGGATTTCAGCACCCAGAGGTTGAGCGACAATGTGCCGGGGGTAGGCAGGTCTACGGAGGTTGCGAGAAAACGCTCTTCACCGAGGCGAATCTGATCGCCCTGGGGTGGTCCGCCGGCGGGGGTTCTGGGAGGGACTTGCAGGAGTTCGGATTCCTGAGCGGGCTTGAGAGTGCTGCGGACAATGGAGTTACCGTAACGAAATGCGACTTCGCTGGCGGCCACGCGGCTCAGGTCGCGGACAACATGATCGTCGATTTCATAACCGAGAAGCAGGTATCCGAGAAGCTGGTGACCACTGGCGGGACCGAAATAGATATCCTGCAAGAAAACTTCGTAGAGGTGTCCATTGACGTACAACCAGTGACGGGTTTCTTCGCGCGACACGACTTTCTGGAAAAAATCCTCTCCCTCTTGAGCGGTAACTTCTTTGGGGGCGGCCTGGAGGGCCATAACCTTGCCAGAAGAGTCGGCGAGCACCAGGAGGTCGCTGCCGGCCAGTTGCCAGAGGTCGCGGGACGCATCCTGGATCGTTGCGGGATCGTGGGTGGTCATCAGCGCGCGAACATTGGGCAGGTCGGCGAGGAGTGCGGCGGAGCGCTCCAGTGTGACTTCCCGTTGCTGCTGAAAGCTGTGAAAGGCGGAGACGGAGTTTTCGAGGTCGTGCTGGATTCCGAGACGGACTTCCTGCTGCACGGTACGCCGTACAACCAGAAGAGTAGTGAAGGTTAATGCGGCGGACACGGCAACCATGGAGAGCAGGAACTTGGTCCGCAAGCGAATTCCGCCCATGGTTAGAACCTCGAAGGGTTATGCAGCAAGATTTGAGGTGAGAGGTCAGATTGCAGAGGTGAGGAGCAAGACAATTTCACCCTCGGCAAAGTGACCTGTTACCTTTGACCTCTTAGCTACGACCTCGCTCCGCTACGGCACAAACTTGTAACCCGAGCTGTGCACTGTCCGGAAGTGCAACGGGTTGGCTGGATCTTTCTCCAGTTTCTGGCGCAGGCGGAGGATGTGATTGTCGACCGTCCGCGTACTGGGATAGTTGCGGTAGCCCCAGACGTGGTTGAGCAATTCCTCACGGGAGAGCACACGCTCGGCATTCTGGATCATGAACTTGAGAACCTTGAATTCCTGCGAGGTCAGCTGCACCAGGTTACCGTCGCGCCACAGCTCCATTTTGGTGAAATCAACTTTCACGTCGGCAAAGACAAAAGTCTCAGTCAGGGGAGTGCGCAGGGATTGCGAACGGCGCATTGCGGTGCGCACTCGAGCCAGAAGTTCGCGCGGGCTGAACGGCTTGGTTACATAGTCGTGCGCGCCTAACTCCAGGAGCAGCACCTTATCCATGACCTCGGTGCGGGCGCTCAGAATAATGATCGGGAGGGATGGGGCGGCCTGGCTGATCTCGCGGCAGACGTCCTGGCCAGGCGTGCCTGGGAGGCTCAGATCCAGCACTAGAACGGAGGGCGGGGCCAGGCGAAACATTTCCAGACCGACGGCGCCGTTTCCGGCAATGTCGACGGCGAAGCCTTCAGCCTCAAACAATCGCTTGAGGGCTTTCTGGACGGCGCGGTCATCCTCGATCACCAGGATGCGTTCCGCGCTCGCCGGAACCGTTACCATTGTTTCCGCCTCTGCCAGTGCCACTGAAGATGGATTCTTGCTCACAGCCGCCCCCATCCGTAACCGGAATGAATCATACCCCTAAACTCTAGCCTGATCTTGGGTTATTCACTCATTTCGAGATAGAAAGTGACACGAATTTTACAATTTGGTTACAAGTGGAAGGCGGGGGAAGGACGGGGCTAATGGTGTCATCGGGTGTGGTCGGGTCCGCTTTTCATGTGGTTCCCGGGCACCGTGCGATGAGACGGCCGGATTTTTCTGTAGGATGGCCCGATCTGTACCCCCCCCGATCTCAGAGGCGATCGCGGATTTGGATCTCGGGCCCCGCCGAGTTGGTAGCCGCGAGCGGTGGGAGATGGTTTGCAAGGGGGTTTTCCGTGCTAGACTCGGCTTTGCCACGCGAAACGAATCATTCGATGATTTTTTCCCGACGGAATTTTCTGGTTATGGTGGCGACCATCGTGGTGACGGTCGCGATACTTCTGGTGGTCGCCTGTGGCGTTCCGACGTATCAGAATCCGCCGATTTCGATTGCATTCAGCACCTCATTCCCGCCTCCAGCGGGGCTGGCGACGAGTGCTACGGTGGGAATTGCCGCAGTGGTCAGTAACGATCTGAAAAATGAGGGTGTGCAGTTCACGTGCGCTCCGGCGCAGCAATGCGGCTCGTTTAGTCCAGACCCGATAGCGAGCAATGTTCCAACCTCGTACCAGGCGCCGTCGGCGGTTCCGGCTGGCGGGAGTGTGACGGTGACAGCCACCTCGGTCAGTGATGGCACGAAGTTCGTCTCGGCGAAGATAACGATCGACTAAGGGTGATGAGGAAGGGTGCGAGCCAGTAGAAAAGGGTGCTGCGCGAGGCGATGATTAGACATTTGACTTCCTGTATTATCCCGCCGAGAATAGAAGTAGTTCTTTAAAGGCCTATCCCACCAGTGGGGGCGTCACGGCTTCGACGGAGATGCTTGCGGCCAAGAGGCATGCCAGGGTGCACACACCTGTGATCGCGTGCAAAATGATAATTGCCAATCAACAAATGGCATACGCAGCCTAATTAGTTAGGCAGCCGCTCTCCACCGCTTCGCCCTTGGGCGGTGAGCGAGCGTCACACAGAGGGCTGCTCTTCCCGTCTACGTCTGGGGCGGGAGGCTAAGATCTCAGGCTAGCGGCTAGCGTTTCTTGTCCGTTCTGAGCGTGGGCCGCGAACGTCCTGGGGTAATGCCCAGGGCAGGAACTGGAATAAGCATGTAGTCTCTTGACCAGTAACATTTTCGGACGCGGGTTCGACTCCCGCCGCCTCCACCATGTCATTTATTATCAATCATTTATTTTTAAGACAACTGCATTAATCAATCCGGCTTATCTTTATGGGACGTGGGTTCCTTTTGCAGGATGCATATCGCTAGAAAGTCTAAGCCGTCATCACTTCCCAAGATGTGTGGACGTATTGCAACACCAGTAACCACCGCGGCCGAAGACCGCGAAAATGGGGACGTCGACACGGGTTTCCTGCTCGAACTGGAGGCGTGCTCAACCCATTACGCGGCCCTGTCTTGTCAGTTCAATGCGTCTGCGTTGGCATAGAAGGCCCGAGAGGATCCGTCCCTACTTCATGGGCGAAAAGTCGGTGGGACGCATGTACGTCGAGTCTATTTTTTCCACCAGCTTGTTGGCCTGCTCCGATTTCATCACTTCTTGAAACTCTGGATCGGCCATCATCGCGTCCCAATTCTTCTTCGCTTCCTCCTGGCTGGGATGAACCAGGATATCGACGAATGTATTGTCCCAAGCGGGAGCACCCTCGGGTACCCAGTCACCCACGACCTTCAGATCGTGTTTGGCGAGTAGCTTTGAAGTCGTGTCGCGAAACCGTGACTCCAGTGCCGGGAGCTTGCCCGGAACAACGTGATAAACACGAAGCTCGAAGACCCGATTGCTGTCGGCCCTCACTTGATTCACGTGCATCAAGCGGGCAGTCACGAGCGATCCAGCTCCGAAGCAGACCAGACCGATACCGAAAACGGTCCAGCGGTTCAATTTCCAAGAGTTGTTTTTCATAGTTACCTTTCTGTGGCAATTCTCTACTCCGCGATGGCCCCGGGCCGGGGCCGTTTACGTGACAGTTCCTGTTGTTTTAGCGTCCAAACAATGCCGGCGGGATAATTACCGCCGTCCCGGCTATCCGGGCCCTGAGACGGGGCGACAACTTTTGCAATCCGTTGCGTCATCACTGCTGCGCTCATATTCGTCTCTCCTTTACGCGAGTCATTGAATCGCGCGCAGGCAACCTGGACCGGTTCCCGATAGCGGCGTTAGACGGCGGCTTTTCATGTTGTGCTAGCCTGCTCCTTCCATCGTTGGACGTTCACGCCCTTCACGAGGAGCCACAGCATCAGCAATAGTTCTGCGAGGAAGCCCAGCACCAGGACGTATGGGGACAGAGAGTTTGCCAGCGGCGGGTACAGGAAGGTCAGCCAACCCAAACCGGCGAGCGCCATCAACACACCCAGAACTCGAGGCAGGAAGGCCGACCTGAAAATTAGGTACCCGATCAGGAGGTCATAGAATCCGAAAAGCACGAGGCAGATGTTGGCGCTCTGATCATTGAGTTTGAGAAACATCAACGCCAGAGCCTGCAATTGTTCCAGATTGAACACGCGCAAGTACGGCGCGCCTCCCAAGACGACCAAGGGGGCAAGTTGAAAAAGGCTACCGAAAGCCGTAATAGAGCAACCCACCAACCCGAAAAACGCCGCGAGTAGAGAGAGGCTTC
>JBKQKT010000768.1:0-4659 GCA_052147365.1 Candidatus Korobacteraceae bacterium
AACCATCACCCCGCAAAGCGTGGTTCAGTTCCTGCAGAAGACCTGGGACGACGCGGGGGCAGGCTCAAATCACCCTCCGCCTTAGCCCGTCCGGCCTCGCACAAGATGCGATTGACTTGGAATTAGCAACGCCCGAGCGCCGCAGGCGCGAAAGAGCTTAGCCCAGCGCTTCAGCGCTGGGTAGGTGTGTTATGAATTGGACAAGTGCCGTAGGCACGACAGAACGAACCCCTGTCGTCCCTACGGGACTTGAATTCTTTCTTTACGCTTTCCCAGCGCTGAAGCGCTGGGCTAAGTTCTTTCGCCTCGCCAGCGAGGCTCGCGTGTTGCCATTTCGAAGGCCGTTGCCGACAGCGATCCAATAACTCGTGTCGGCAAACAATCAATCCATCAAGATGCCTTGCGCGCCCCGTAGAGGTAGTGATCGAGGTTCTTGGAGAGGTCGGACGGCACGCTGTTCCAGTCGGCATCCGGCACATCGTTGGTGATGTGCTCAAACGTTGCGTCGAGACTCATCGTGGGGGTCCCGGTTCGCCGCGCATCAGTGTCCTGTTTCTGGAGTAGCTCCAGTCCCTCGCGGACAACTTCATCGGCCGACTGATAGCGTCCGCTGCTGAGCTTCTCCGCGATCAGGCGCTCAATGTCCGGGCTTAGTGAAATCTTCATGGTCGGCCCTGTGGATAGCTTATCAGATGCATGTTTGGTTGCTCATGAATGGTTGGCTCAGCGCAAACGTATAATTCACTCTTACCAAACCTCCCTACTCGGCAGGCGCCTTGGCGAATCCCGAACATCTCGCGAAGCTGAAGGAAGGAGTCAAGGCGTGGAATCAGTGGAGGGAGCAGAATCCTGAGATCCGGCCAGACCTTGTCGCGGCGGATCTGCACAGCGCCCAGCTCGGCGGGGCGAACCTCAGGGAAGCCGACCTATTCCGGGTCTTCCTCAGCTTGGCGCAGCTCGTCGAGGCGGACCTCGGAAAGGCGGACCTCCGCAAGGCAGACCTTAGCAAGGCGAACCTCCATTCGGCGAACCTTCGCCGGGCGTGCCTCTTCCGGGTGAACCTCGGCCAAGCCAACCTTCGCGAGGTGGACCTCAGCAAAGCGAACCTTGTCAGGGCAGACCTTTATGGGGCAGACCTCAGCGGGGCGAATCTAAGCGAGGCTGATCTCCGGGGAGCGACTTTGGTTAGCACTAACCTCGAAGGAGCAAATCTGACAGGTTGTAACGTCTACGGAGTTTCCGCTTGGAACGTAAGGCTGGAGGGAGCCATCCAATCGAACCTGGTGATTACACCTAAGAATGAATCCCCGATCCAGGTGGACAATCTCGAAGTGGCCCAATTCATTTACCTGCTTCTGAATAACCAGAAAATCCGCAGTGTCATCGACACCATCACGTCCAAGGTGGTGTTAATTCTGGGCCGCTTCACACCGGAGCGGAAAGTCGTCCTCGACGCGATTCGAGACGAGCTCCGCAAGCGCGATTATCTGCCGGTCTTGTTTGATTTCGAGAAGCCTGCCAGCAAGGACCTCACCGGAACCATCTCCACGCTGGCCAACATGGCCCGTTTCATCGTCGCCGACTTGACCAACCCGAGCAGTGTGCCGCATGAGTTGGCGACGCTCGTCCCAGGCACCGTGGTTCCTGTGCAGACGATCATCATGAAAGGACGGCGAAAGTACGCGATGTTCACCGACCTCAAGAGGAGATACCACTGGGTCTTAGAGCCCCACCAGTACAAGTCGCAGGAACTGCTCATCGCCCAGCTCGGCGAAACTGTGATTGCTCCTGCGGAAGCGAAGGCGAAAGAGCTCGCGCGGAAGTAGTAGAACCAACCCATTAGTCTGTTCGATTACCATATTTCCGTGCAGACGGAGGCTCGGAGTTGAACGATATTTTTGTAAGTTACGCGAAAAAGGATAAGTCCCGGGTCAAGCCTATGGTGGAGGCCCTGCAGCAGCAAGGCTGGTCTGTTTGGTGGGACCCGAAGATCAAAGCGGGGAAGGTTTTCCGCAAGGTTATCCGAGAGGCATTAGACAACGCTCGATGTGTGGTTGTCGTGTGGTCGCTGGACTCCGTGGAGTCCAATTGGGTCACCAGCGAAGCTGATGTTGGACTGCGGCGGAAAGTTCTGGTTCCCATTCTGCTGGATGAGGTTACGATTCCACTGGGGTTCGAGCAAATTCAAGCGGCAAGCTTGGTTGGTTGGCCCGGCACATTGCCGAGCGCCGAATTCGATGAGTTGGTGGAGGCCATCTCCGAAGTGCTTTCAAGCTCGCCAGGTGGGACACCTGATGCTTCGACACAGCCCACCACTGCTGCCACAGCCGCGCCCCAGCAAGCATCGCCGATTGCGCCGCCGGCGCCGGAGGTTAAGCGCGGGTCAGCATTGGTGGTAGGGGAAGCGGCGCGCGCGCAGGCTCCTGGAGAAGACCGGCAGGCGCGGGAAATCTATCTGCAGATTGCCGAGCGGGCACCCACCGACCGGGCCGAGGCGAAGAGGATCTTCGACGACTTTCAGTCCCGCATGTTCCAGATTGCACCTGAGCAGTCGGTCTCTGCGAAAGAAGCTCCTGCGCAGAGGGAAGGCGCGGAGGCCGACGATGAGGCGGCATCGGGGGCATCCGGAATTCTCAGACTGCGGGACGCGGCCTCCGGACGCGAGATGGCCACCCTCGAGGGCCACTATGGAGCAGTCTGGAGTGTGGCCGTGAGCGCGGACGGGAAGGTGGCCTTATCGGCTTCTGACGACGAAACCCTGAAGCTGTGGAACCTGGAAACGGAACGCGAACCGCTCACGCTCAAAGGCCACATGTCTGCTGTCCGCGGGGTGGCGATGGACCTGAGTGGCCGCGTCCTCTCCGGCGCGCTGAACGGAGGATTGGCGGTATGGGGGGACTCAGGCATACGCTACAAAATGCGCCGGCTGCCGGGCCATGAGCGGCAGATTAATGGCGTCGCGCTCAGCGCCGACGGACGCGTGGCCGCCTCCGCTTCAGATGACAGGACCGTGAAGCTTTGGGACGTGGAAAGCGGCAGTGAACTGAGAACCCTGCAAGGGCACACTGGTCCCGTCCTCGGAGTAGCCATGAGTGCAGATGGGCAACTGGCCATCTCGGCATCCGAAGACAAGACACTCAGGGTATGGAAGGTGGAAAGCGGACGGGAACTCCACGTTCTGGTGGGCCACACCGGCGTGGTTCGCGGCGTGGCCATCAGCGCCGATGGCAAGATCGCGGCCTCCGCTTCCGGAGACCGTACGGTGAAGGTTTGGGATCTGCAAACCGCTACCGAACTTCGCACCATGAGAGGCCACACCTCCTTCATCAGAGGCGTGGGCATAAGCAGCGATGGGCGGTTGATCGTCTCCGCCTCTGGCGACAAGACTCTGAGGCTTTGGGAGTTTGGATCCGGCCGCCAGTTGGCCGTCTTCAATGCAAATACAGCACTGCGCTGCTGTGCCATCTCTGCAGATGGAAAGACCCTCGTCGCCGGCGGCGGCCACTCCATCGCTTATATCCGGCTCGAATAGCCCGGGGCGCCATCCACAAGCGCTGCAGGCCGCCCCACCCCGATCACTACCCAGAAAAAATAGTGCCTTCGATTCCCTCGCGGCGTCTATAGACGGAGCTTTTGCAAGTGAAACGTAAATTTCCCTTTGCCCAGGAGGAGAAAATGGCAAAGACAGTCGGGTCTTATCTCGTGGAGATGATGATCGAAGCCGGTGTGCGCAATGTTTATGGCATTGTCGGCGACTCCGCAAATCCAATTACCGATGCAATCCGGCGCAGCGACGGCAAGATTAACTTCGTCAACGTCCGCAACGAAGAGGCTGGCGCCTTCGCCGCCGGCGCTGATTCCCAGGTTTCAGGGCGTCCAACAGCAGTGGTAGCCTCTTGTGGCCCTGGCTCGCTCCATCTCGTGAACGGCCTGTACGATTGCGCCCGCAATCAGGCTTCGGTCTTCGCGATCGCCACTCACATACCCACGGCGGAAATCGGCACGCAGTACTTCCAGGAAACGCGCCCCGACCAGATCTTTCTCGACTGCTGCAAGTACATCGGTTATGTTGTTTCGCCGCTTCAGATGCCGCGTTTGGCGGAGCTGGCGATGCAGGCGGCAATCCTGGAACGAGGTGTGGGCATGATCATCCTGCCGGGGGATGTTTCCGCGGGGACGATGGAACATCCGATGCTGGAGCACCCGCTCAGCAAGCAGCGCCCGCTGGTCCGGCCGCTCGATGCCGACCTCGATCGCGTCGCAGCCTTGATCGCCAAGGCCAAGCGCATTGCCATCTTCGGGGGCGCGGGCTGTAAGGATGCCCGCGCTGAGGTGCTCAGGCTCGCGGAAGTGCTGAATGCGCCGGTCGGCTACACTTTCCGCGGAAAGGACATCCTCGAGGCACAGAATCCCTACGGCGTTGGCATGACGGGGCTGCTTGGATGGGGTTCAGCGCACGTGGCGATCACTGACTGCGATCTGCTGCTCATGTTGGGTACCGATTTCCCGTATCACCCGTACATGCCCGAGGACTCGACGATCGTGCAAATCGACGAGCAGCCGAGCCACCTGGGCCGGCGCGCGAAGATCCATCTTGGCCTGGTCGGCGACGTGGCCGAGACGCTGAAAGCGCTGCTGCCGCGCCTCACTCAGCGCACG
>JBKQKT010000769.1:0-6940 GCA_052147365.1 Candidatus Korobacteraceae bacterium
CTCCCCTGCGGGAATGAGGCGTTCGCAGGCCCAACTGCCGTGGCGTCCGGCTCGTCGCCTGTCGAAGTATTTTGGGTTGCGCTGGATTGTTTCTTGAGAGAAGAAACCGTGTCCGATGTGTGCTGCCCCAGGATTGAGCCTTCGCTGGCGGCGCCGGATGCTGATTCGTTGTTTGCGGGTTCGGCGGCTCGCCCTTCGTTTGCAGGCCCAACTCCACGATTGTCACGCTGCGGAGCCTCGGCGACACCCTCCGGCGCCGTGCAGGCCACGGACACCTTCACGCCTTCCTCTGGCAAGTAGGAATTGCCCTGGGCCATCGCTGTGATCGGATATGCGGGAAGAATTTCCGCAATGCCTGGAGTTTGGACCGGAGCAAGCTCGTCGCCATTCCGCTTTTCCGGTCTTAACTGATTGTCTTGCTTGGCCGTTGCCGCTCTCTTGCGGGTTGCTATTTCCGGCGCCGCTGCTCCGGATCCGCCAATCGCCGGATCTGAGCCCTGCTTCGCAGGCTCCTGCCTGTTTATTCTTGCGGATAGCACACTGCCAAAGGTCGCGGACTGTGCCGGGTTTCCTCCACTCGCTGTCACAGCAGCGAAGGAGCCGTAGTCGGCAACTGGCGCCTTAAATACTGACAACGGACAACTGGCCACTGACAACTGCATTCCGCGCCTCGCGAAGCTCGTAACCGGTTGGACAAGCAGTTCGCTTTCCAACCGTGACGCTTTCGCCAGGAAGGATGTGGGCCGCGAAAGTGCGTCCTCTCAAGCACTTCGCAGATTCGCCGATCATAGAAGGATAGGTTTAGCTAGCTTGCCATTTGACTTTGGGTAACACTTGCCTAAAAGACTAGGCAAATCGCGCCCAGCCACAGCCAGGCAGCGGATCGCAATGCGTCAAAATGTTTTCTTCGAATCCAGCAGAATCGTGACCGGCCCATCGTTGACCATCTCGACCGCCATCATTTCTTGAAAGCGGCCGGTTTCGCAGCACAGGCCGCTGGCGCGGATGCGCTCTACGAAATATTCATACAAGGCTTTTGCCTGCTCGGGACGCGCCGCTGCGTCGAACGACGGACGCTTGCCACGCCGCACGTCACCAAATAGCGTGAACTGCGAGACCGCCAGCACCGCGCCGCCCACCTCGGCCACGCTCAGGTTCATCTTCCCGGCGTCGTCCTCGAAGATGCGCAGGCCGGCAATTTTTCCGGCAAGATAATCGGCGTCGGCCTCGCCGTCATCTTGCGCCACACCTAGCAAGACCAGCAGACCTTTGCCGATCTCGCCGGTGACTTCGCCGCCAATTTCTACCGAAGCGCGGCTCACGCGTTGGACAACGGCTCGCATGGAAGTACAGAGGTTAGGGGCTGGGGATTAGGGTCCAGGTTTAATAGCGCAAAATCGAAACTAGCCCCCTTACCTCTGGCCCGTAGCCCCTGCTTTCACAGCTTCCTCAGCACCTCAAACACTTCTTCCACGTCCGGCACCTGGCTGATGGGGTAAATCTTGGCAAACTTCAGCTTGCCATCTTTGCCCACGATAAACACCGCGCGCTCGCTGATGCCGGGAATGGGATCGCCCTCGCGTAGGATGCCGTATTTCCGCGCCGTCTCGCCATGGGGATAGAAATCGCTGGCCAGCGGCAAGCTCATGATGCCGATTTCTTTTTTTTGCCACGCGATATGGCTGGGAATGGAATCCACACTAATGCCCACGACCTGGGCATCGTATCCGGAGAACCGCTCGAGTTCCGAGTTGTACCCCGGCAACTGCGCGGTTCAAACGGGAGTCCAGTTAAGCACGTAAAAAGCCAGCACCACGTTCTTGTTGCCGCGGTAGTCGCTCAACTTGAAACGCTGCTTGATGTTGCCGACTACCGCCGGAATCTCGAAATCTGGAGCTTCGTCGCCGACTTGCAAAGGCGCCATGCGTCCCCTCCACCCAGCTCAGGGTAATGGCGATTCTAGAGTGCGAAGCGCGGGCGAGCAAGTCGCAGGCGGGGCCGATTTGACTATGGCATGGCTGGTTCAATGCGGGTTAGCCTCCCGTCGCGGTTTACTGCGGCGCCAGCTCTTCGCCCAGAACCTGCGCCAACAGCTGGGGTTCGACGTTGCCTCCACTAATCACGACGACTGCCTTCTGCGACTCAGGGAGTTCCTGTCTGTGAAACAGCCAGGCCGCGAACGTCACTGCTCCGCTGGGCTCGGCGACAATTCGCGCATTCGTCACAATCCGCTGCATGGCAGTACGGATTTCGTCTTCCGTGACCGTGATGATGTTATCCACATATCGGCGAATGTGCTCGAAGTTAACTGGTCCGACCGACTGCGTGCGCAGGCCGTCCGCCAGCGTGCTGGACACGCGCTCAGGCGGAAGCTCGACGATCTCGCCTTTGCGGAAGCTCTGCTGCGCGTCGTTGGCCAGCTCTGGCTCAACGCCGATGACCTTGGCCTTCGAGCCGCTCAACTTGATTGCCGCCGAGACGCCGCTGATTAGCCCACCGCCGCCGACCGGCACGAGTACCAGGTCAACTTCCGGGCAGTCTTTGAATAGCTCCAGACCCACAGTGCCTTGGCCAGCAATGATCTGCTCGTCGTTGTAAGGCGGCACAATGGCATAGCCATGCTCCCGGGCGAGTTCCTCGGCCTTCCGCAAGCGCTCCGTACTGGCAGGTCCGACGGTGACAATCTCCGCTCCCAATGCGGCCGTGCTATCAACCTTGATTTTCGGTGCATTGCGCGGCATCACGATGACCGACTTTACACCCAGAGCGCGCGCGGCATAGGCCACACCTTGTGCGTGGTTGCCGCTGGAGTATGAGATGACCCCATACTGCCGCTCTTGTTCGGTGAGCGGTGCGATCTTGTTAAAGGCGCCACGCAGCTTAAACGATCCAATAGGCTGCAGGCTCTCCGGCTTGAGCCAGAGACGGCCATGTTCACCATTTTTCCGAACGTCGTCTTTGGCCGGAGGAAAGTATTCAACCAGCGGCGTGTGCACCGCGATTCCCCGCAGCCTTCGTTGCGCCAGTCGAATCTGTTCGAGGGTCACCATGGTTGGAATCGGGCCTGGTGGATGCCCACGGGTGCAACCCACATTCCCGCCGGCAATTGGGGTTCACCTTTCGTTTCTGTGGTTCTTGTCAGGTGGATGACCAATGCCATCCAGTGTATAAGCGCCAGCCGTTCGCGCAAGCTTACCTTGCTGCCCACTTCTACATGACCGATCGCCGGACTGACCAGGGCATCGAGCAACTGTTCCTTTGGTACATCGCGTTCCAGCCAAAGAAGCTCCGTGGGCGGAATGACCGTGTCGTCGTAGCCATGCAGCAGCAAAACCGGCATGCTCAAAGCTTGGAGATGACCTGAGGGAGAAGCCGCGGCCAACTGTGCCGACCGTTTGTCCACCTCGGCCAGCAGCGCAGACGCGAAGCGCTCGCGTTGCCGGCGATAAATGCTTTGCATAACCTCCTGGCCGGCGGGCGTGAGGGTCTCCGCCACCTTTTTCGAAGCGTTTTCGTCTTCGGAAAGCAGGACTTTAATCGCTTCGTGCGCCGTCGCGACATCCTGCGGAGCGAAGAAATCCTGCACTTCGTCGTACACCACGATGAGCGGCCCGTATTCGTGTGGCGGAAGATGCTCGACCGTGCCGTCTGGACGCACTGCTTCGCCGGTGGCAAAGAAGCGCAGAACGTGCGTCAGATCGTAATGCGCGCCGACGGTCGCTACCCATGCGATGAATGGCGCGTACCGGCGATCGCTGGCTGCCAGTAGAGCCAGTCCTCCGGAGAAGCTGAGCGCCAGCACGCCCACCTTCGGCACTTGCAGTTGTTGCGTAAAACTCTGGGCCGCTGTGCCAATGAGATCGGCCGACTCGGCTTCGACGCGGTAATCGGCAATGCCCGGCACCTGCGGCGTCATCACGAAGAAACCACTGGCCGCCAGAGCGCGTGCGAAGGCCATCAGCCGCGGCTCGTTGATCCCGAGATCGTGCATGCCATGGACAACCACAATCCCTGGCGCGAAACCGACGCCACGCGGCACATAGATGCGCGCGGGAATCGCCGCGCCTTTGACCGAAAAGCTGGTATCGCGCACCTCGATCGGATGCACGTCGTAATTGGCAATCCATCCTGTGGCGTGCGAGTCGGAGATGCGCTGCAGCAGCGATGCAGCACGCAGGTAATCCTGGACCGTCGGATACACAGCGATTACCAGCAAAGGCACCAGCAGAAGCATCCAAGCAAGCCAGCGAGGGTTTCGAGAAGGACTGCGGCCCTGCCAGGGAACAGTAGTCATTACGGAACCTGGCAGGCGATGCTGATCATATCTCGAGGATCACCGGCATGATCAGCGGCCGGCGCGAGGTGTTCTTCACAATGAAACGCTTCAGGTCCTGGCGGATCTTCTCTTTGATCATCCCGTAGTCACCCTTCTCTTCGTCACTGGAAGACTCAAGAGTGATCATCACCGTCTGGCGGGCTTCGTCAAGGAAACCGTCATCGCCTCCGCTGGGAGAGAAGCCGCGCATCACTATCTCGGGTGAACTCTCCACTTTTCCGGTCAGTTTGTTGATGGCGATGATGGGGAGCACGATGCCGTCTTCACTGAGATGACGGCGGTCGCGAATGACTAAATCCTCGACCACGTCTCCCATGGAGTTGGAATCGATGCAGACGCGGCCAACAGCAATGCGACCGGCCTTGCGCGCACCCATCTCGTCGAACTCCAGGATGTCGCCGCTCTCAATCATTATGACTTTGCCGACCGACCCATGCATTGCGCCCGCCATCTCAGCGTGCAGCTTCAGTTGCCGGTATTCGCCATGAATGGGAATGAAATACTTCGGCTTGACCAGATTGATGATGAGCTTCAACTCTTCCTGGCTGGCGTGCCCGCTGACATGCACCGGAGGTGAGGAACCATCGTCGTAGATGACATGCGCATCGCGGCGAAAGAGGTGGTCCACCACGCGAAAGATGGCCTTCTCGTTGCCCGGTATGATGCGTGATGAGAGTACAACCGTGTCACCCGGCTGAATACGCGCATGCTTATGGTTGTCCACGGCGGCGCGCGAGAGCGCTGACATGGGTTCGCCCTGCGTACCGCTGATGAGCACGCAAACTTTGTCGGGCGGCAATTCGCGGATTTGCGCGGGATGAATGAGCAGCCCTTCGGAAATGTCAAGATATCCCAGGTCTTGCGCAATTTCCGTGGATTCCATCATGGAACGCCCGACGAGGGAGACCTGGCGCCCATTTTCGGCGGCCTCCTCAATCGCCAGCTTGATGCGATGCACCGACGACGAGAAACATGAGATGAACACCCGCCGTTCGGCGCGGGCGAAAATTTCCTGGAAGCGCGCGCGCACGGCACGTTCGCTCGGCGTGTAGCCGCGGCGCTCGACATTGGTTGAATCCTGAAACAGCGCCAGCACACCTTCTTTGCCGTACTCGGCAAACGAGTGCAGGTCGAAGAGGCGGTTGTCGGTGGGCGTGGGATCGACTTTAAAGTCGCCAGTGTGGATCAGGGTGCCAATCGGCGTGTGAATAGCCAGCGCAACGCAGTCAACCAGGCTATGCGTCACCTGAATGGGATTGATGGTGAACGGGCCGATCTTGAAGCGCTCCCCAGGCGTAATCTCGTTGAGCACAGCGGCATCGAGCAGACGGTGCTCTTCCAGCTTGCCTTCGACGTATGCCAGGGTGAATTCGGTGCCATAAACCGGGACGTTGAGTTCTGAAAGTACCCACGGCAGCGCACCGATGTGGTCCTCGTGCCCATGGGTGAGGACGATTGCGCGCACGTGCTGGCGATTTTCAATCAGGTAGGTGATGTCGGGGACAACAATGTCCACCCCGAGTAGCTCGGCTTCCGGAAACATCAGCCCGGCGTCGATGACGATAATATCGTCGCCCCAGCGAATGGCCATGCAATTCATGCCGAACTCGCCGAGTCCGCCGAGCGGTACAACCTGGAGTTTTGTGATGGGCATCTGTAAGTTTCGATGCTAGCACAGGCAAGCACGGCGGGATTTCCGCAGCGCAGAAACTTGCCTATACTGGAGACAGCATGGCGCACATAGAAAACAAGGGATGGGTCAGACTGCGGCTGGAAGACGCCGTCCGCGGCGCCTTCATGAAGGCCTACCAGACGGTAAAGATCGATCCGGATAAGTATCTCGAACACCTGCGGATGGCGTACGATCTTCCCGCCCTTACGTACGATGGCGTGTACTCGGTGGATCCCGAAATACTCGATTACATCGCTGGGCAGACCATCCGTGCCAGCATGCGCATCGCGGCCGCCTCAGGTTCTGGACTTGGCATGGGTGGCATGTTCACCATGCTGCCTGATCTCGGCATTCTGGCTGCCATCACCCTGCGGATGTTGCAGAAGCTCAGCCTGGTTTATGGCTTCCCGTACAACACCGAGGAGGGGGAGGCAGAACTCTGGATTGCGGCTGCGACTGCCGCTGGAGTCGACATCAGTCGCGAGGTGTTGGAAAAGCAGTTTGTGTCGAAATTTGTGCCACGCATCATCCAGCGAATCGCCGCAAGGGCCAGCGGAGAGATTGTGGAGAAGTGGACTGCCAGGCTGATTCCGGTCCTCAGTTCGGTGATCGGCGCCGGGCTGAACTACTACTTCGTCAAAATCTGGGGCGAACGCGCTATCGAACACTTCCGGCAAAAGCATCTGCAATTGCGACGTCAGCGCGCGAGTTTAGCTTTGCAAGCCAGCACTATTGCAAGACCGCTGCCTTAATTACTGCTGAAGGCGTTTCCGTACCGAACTCTCCCTCCCACTTCGCCATCACCACCGTGGCCAGGCAGTTGCCGAGGACGTTCACCGCGGTGCGCGCCATGTCAAGCAGTTGATCCACACCCAGCAGCAGGAAGACTGGTTCCGTCGGTAGCCCGACCGAAGAGGCCGTGGCCAGCAGAA
>JBKQKT010000770.1:0-3803 GCA_052147365.1 Candidatus Korobacteraceae bacterium
TTTTCTATCTGTACCGGAAGCTAGTGCAATAAAATGAGGCCCCGCCAATGAAGTCTGCGGGGCCTCTTTTGGGTTCGTTGAGAGTTGAAAAGGGGCGATCGTGAGGGTCAAATGTCAGTCCCCTGACGCTAACCCAATACCGCCCAACCATGCTCTTCTGCTTCTTTTGGGACCGCCACTGAAGCAGACGTCAAATTCCCGTTTCCCAAGACGGTGGGTCTGTGTAAAGGGAACACTCAGATTTGTTGATTATTACCGCCGGAGATCAATTTCTGTTTCTGTTCCGCAATCCAACTTTCGATTAATTCTTTGATCGGGCCTTCGGTGCATTCGTCACGGGAGGTCTCCAACCTCTTGATCTCAGCCCGGATTTTAGCCACTTCTTCCCGTGACAACATAATTTACTCTCGATCATTGCGGACCAATTTCTTCTTCTGTTCTTCAATCCAAACATCGATCTGTTTCTGGATACCGGTATCCGTGCATTGTTCACGGGCTTTTTCCAGCCTCTCGATCTCCTCCCGGATTTTTGCCACCTCGGCCCGTGACAGCACAATCCTATTTTTGATTGCCCGGGGGGAATGTCAAGTGACAGCGGTCACAGTTTGAAGGTTGCGAGGGGAAAGCACACCACCGTGGCTGCACTGTTAGTTTTGCCACTTATCCGGGTGGCACCGTGCGTAGTAGCGTAAGTGCCAGGTCGCCATGACTAAAACCTAGCTTCCGGTTCGAAAAAGTGTTTGAAACGCAGGCACTGAGCTGTGGAAAGATTCATTCTACCCAGGGCACTTGTCACTCCAGCCGCAAAACTTCCTAAGATCCGTAAAATAGCCCTTGTTGTCTGAGAACCCAAGGTTGTGCGAAACTGCTTGCCGTTATGGCAGAACGCAACTTCAAGATCCTCGCTTACATGGACAAAGTTCCCGCCATGGCCTGTTGTGAAAAATGTGAAATGAAGTTTTTTACTCTCCCGAGCCTCCGCCGGGATCACGTATTGGCAGAGCATTATCTACGAGACAAATTTGCTCAGCATCAGTGTTCTAATCCCACGCTGGTAAGGTTTCCCGCCAGCCGTCCGTAAAACCAAACTGGGCGTTTCCTCTTTCTTAGAATACGGTCCTGAAGGCTTTATAGGGCTGACGAGTGAACTAGGGCATCGGGAATGGTTAAGCATGTCTTGGCGATAACACGGTCAACGATTTCTTCAGCGCAATCGTGGTACAACGTGTGCAAGGTATCGCGCCAACCCACGAAATCGCCGCGGAAGAACTCGGTCTCCCGACCAGCAGGGTCTTTCTCGTACTCAGCATGGAAGCTCATTAGAAGAAGTTCCCCTTGATAGTTTCTGCATTTTGCATCAGACGCATGGTTGTCATCCTTAGCGAACTGCATATCGGTCAGCATCATTGCGAGACTAAAAACGGGGCGACCTTCAGAGTGGACCTGCCCCATTATGACGGATTACCCTTACGCTGCTACGAGCGCGTTATGGTAGGTCGAGATGACGGCTTCAAACGTCTGAACCTTCGGCGTGCCATCGATCATTTTTTCAAACTTCCGCAGCACTTCCGGGTACGTATTCGTGTTGTAAGCATCCGCATTGGCTTTGTTCTCCCACAGACTGATCGAAATCGCGTCCGTGCTGCCGGGATTCGACAGTGTGATTTCGTCCTTGAAGCCCTTCTGCTTACGCAGTAAAGGCAGAACGTCGTTCTCAAGGGTCCGGGTATAGTCAGAATGCGTGTTCGATTTCAGATGAAAAGTTACATTGCGTGCAAACATATCAACCTCCTAAAGGTTGGAGTTGGAGTCGCTAAGAGGAGAGAACTTCAGATGAACTGACTTAGTTTCAGGGAACCTGAAAGAGAGAAGAATGCTCACTCCACCAAACTGTTGCATTCAGGTGGCCCTGAGCATCAGCCGCGCAACTTGTTGTTTCTATACGTCACACAACAGATCCGACACCGGCGAGTCGGGGTTGCATCGTGTACTTTTGGCGGACAGCGAGCATAAATCCAATTTATAGTCACTTCTTTTTGTCGGTTGACTGTTCCCGGCGGTCGGCCGCCTCAGTTGGTCATACACCTTCCTTCGCATGTCCTTCGGAGGCGACGATAAACGTTGGATAGTTTGAATTCGGCGCTTCCGCCCTCAGGTCGGACTGTCCTCGAATCGCGGAGTCTTCGGGGTAGACATTGGCTGATCTTGTGCTAGAGTCTTGACCACGTCCAAGTCCGCTTCTGTGGGGTCCACAGGGGAGGAAAGATTGCCTCGAATCTTGCTGACAACGCGTTGCCGCGACTCAGGCCTCTACGATTATTTTCGCGAAAATGCACCGCGAAATTTTCGCTGGCGTTTCGGTATGCCGAGGACGATCTCGTTTGGCCTGCGATTCCTGCGCCAGAATCTTCAACACCTGAATATTCTGGAATATCCGACACGCGCCGAGTTTTCCGCTCAGCTTAAGAAGGGCTGGGACGCCGTGGGCTTTTCTTTTTACCTCGAAGAGACCAACGACATCCTGGCGATGGCTGCCGAAGCGCGACAGGCAGGCATCCCCGAACTGTGGGCAGGGAATTACGGCGCTCTGACTCCCTCCATCCAATCGCACTTCGATCATGTGTTCACCGGTTATAGTGAAGACGTGCTGGCTCAAAAGTTAGGCACGCGTCTTGACGAGATCCAGCATCCACCTCTCGTCACCCGCTTCCGCTTGCCTGGAGGGTGGTCGTTCCCGCTCGGTATTTTGTTTTCCTCGCGCGGGTGCAGTTTTCGCTGCACCTTTTGCCAGACTACTGCCTTTGCGCCGAAACCAAAGGAAATCCCTTTGGCGTCCTTGGATCGGGTACTGCGTTTCTATGTCCAACGCGGCATTCATTTTGTCCTGGTGCTCGACGAGAATTTCGGCAACCTCCCAGCGCATGCCGATGCTGTCATCGAGCTTTTGGCCCGCCACCGAGTCTGCTGGCTCGTCCAGTCGCGCGTCGACCTACTCCTTCGGAACTTCAATGACTGGCGCCGGTGCGGTATGGAAGGCGCGCTATTCGGCATCGAGAGTTTTCACCAGGACATCCTGACGCAGATGCACAAGAACGAGAAAGCACAAGCTGCGTTTGAACTAGCCGAGCGACTCGACCGCGCCGGCCTGTACGCCCAAGGCTATTACATCATCGGGCTACCGCCTGAGACGCCGGGATCGATTGCTGAAGATCTGAAAACATTGGCTTCTTTAAAACTCGACGTCACACAAATCACCATCGTCACAC
Organism: Candidatus Korobacteraceae bacterium; assembly: GCA_052147365.1. Taxonomy (GTDB): domain Bacteria; phylum Acidobacteriota; class Terriglobia; order Terriglobales; family Acidobacteriaceae; genus Bog-257. The sequence continues at coordinate 3,267 of JBKQKT010000770.1, forward strand.
CGCATCCGCAGACAGAGATGTGGCATGAACTTGATTCGAGTTACGGCATTTTTGAAAAAGATTGGTCTAGGTTCGACACGAAGCATCTCGTCTGGAATCACCCACATTGCGCACCCGGCGTACTGGAGGGTCTACTCGAACAAGGCTTCCACGCCTGCTATGGAAACGACTGGCTTGTGCGGACCACGAAGAAGTTCCTCTCTGCTAGAAGAGCCCAAAAAGATATTTCCAGCGTCTTAATGGGCCCGGTACGCTCGCGCTGGGCCTCCTCGGCGCGCCTGCCCTATCTTGCTACAGTGTCCCCTAGAGACCCGCAGAGCCAAACTGCAGTCGCCTGAGGCATTCTCGGCGAGGATATTAGGACAAGTGATGTGATCGTTGTTGCGCTTGCCCTGGGAACGGCGGGCACCATTATTTGCGTTCTGCTTGTTGGAGTCGTATCACAATCAATACGGAATTCCTTACATCGCGATACTGCTGATATGCGCCGCGTATACGGTCGAGAACTTTGGCCGGATCTGGAAGGCGATGAAAAGC
>JBKQKT010000771.1:0-6573 GCA_052147365.1 Candidatus Korobacteraceae bacterium
GTTGTTTAGGCGCGCCGGCAACGGCGCGCCTTTTCCGTGGCTCCAAAGCTCCAGGATAAGGGAAACAATTACCACAGAAGTGGTAGGGCAATAGTGCTGAAGGGGTATTTGCCATCATCGGTCCCGATGCAACAATACTGCGCATCGAGTTATTCGCTGCATGGGTAGCGAAAAGGCAAGACGAGAGAGCGAAGCGCTAATTGTGCCACTTCGTGAGTCTCGACTGCCTCCATCGGTTGGCGGAATTCTTGGGCCGTTTCGGTCTTTCGGACGTGCAACTGGGCGCTGCGCTTCCGGACGGAATTCCGCCCTTTTATTTTTTCGGGTCACCTCGCGTTCGGAATCCTGGTCACATCACTACGTGAGTTAGGTCACACCCTTCGCGCCCGAAATCTGTTATCTGTATAGGCCTGTGGTGGGCATGCGTCTCCAGCATGCTCTACAAGACACTCAGTGCCGCCGTGTACGGCATCGACGCCAGCCTCATCGAGGTTGAGGTTGATGTTGCCCCCGTCAAGCAAGAGCATGACACGTTCACCACGGTGGGGCTGCCCGACACAACCGTGCGCGAGAGTCGCGAGCGCATTCGTGCGGCACTAAAGAACAGCGGCTACGACGTTCCCTGCACCACCACCACCATCAACCTGGCTCCAGCCGACATTCGCAAAGAGGGCTCTGGCTTCGACCTCCCCATGGCGCTGGGCATTTTAGGCGCTTATGGGGGCCTGAACAATAAGCCGCCCGAAGATGCGCTGTTCGTGGGCGAATTGTCGCTTGACGGCGGGGTTCGTGGCATCCGCGGCGCGTTGCCAATCGCCGTCACCGCGCGCGCGAACAACATTCGAAAGCTCATTGTTCCCGAAGTAAACGCACGCGAGGCCGCTTTGGTGAATGGTGTTGACGTGTACCCGGTTCGCTCCCTGATCGAGGTGGTGCAACTCCTTAACACCGGCAACGGTGTCATTCCAGTCAGGGTGGATACCAAAGCTCTACTGGAAACTTCGCAGCAGTTTGCCGTGGACTTCCGCGATGTGCGCGGCCAGCAGACAGCCAAACGCGCCATTGAGATCGCGGCTGCCGGGGGACACAACCTGCTGATGATCGGGCCGCCAGGCTCTGGCAAGACGATGCTCGCCAAGCGAATGGCTACTATCCTGCCTCCGCTGACCTTCGACGAAGCGTTGGAGACCACCAAAATCCACAGCGTAGCGGGAGTGCTTGATTCCAGCAGCGGCTTGGTGGGGACGCGTCCGTTTCGCTCGCCGCACCACACTATTTCCGACGCAGGGTTGATCGGCGGCGGCATGATCCCACGCCCTGGCGAAGTCTCCCTGGCCCACAATGGCGTGCTCTTCCTGGATGAGCTACCGGAATTTCCCCGCAACGTGCTGGAGGTGATGCGGCAGCCCCTTGAAGACGGCACGGTGACCATCGCGCGCGCAGCCATGTCGCTTAGTTTCCCGGCGCGCTTCATGCTGGTGGCCGCCATGAATCCATGTCCTTGCGGCTACTTCAGCGACCGCTCGCGCGAATGCCACTGCACCCCGATGATGATCCAGCGGTACGTCTCCAAGATATCCGGCCCGCTGCTCGACCGCATCGACATCCACATCGACGTGCCGTCGGTGAACTACCGCGAGTTGCGCAGCGGCGTGGTGCCGGAAAGTTCGGCCGACATTCGCGGCCGCGTTATCCGTGCCCGGGACGCACAACTGGACCGCTTCAGCGCCGGCAGGGAACACATGTACGCCAACGCTCAGATGGGTTCGCGTGAGATCGGGAAGTATTGCGAACTGAGCACCGATTCGGAGCACCTCCTGGAGCGGGCCATGGTAAAGCAGGGCCTGAGCGCACGCGCCCACGATCGCATTCTGAAAGTGGCGCGCACGGTTGCCGACCTCAGCCGGGCTGAAGTCATCGAACCAGGCCATATTGCAGAGGCCATCCAGTACAGAACGCTCGACCGCACGTTCTGGGCGTAACTAGACTGGGGAGGGGCGGTTTTACAGCAATTTCCAAGATCAAGGCAAGTCAAATAGCTTATTTTCAGTCTTATAGGGATGGCAGAGCAGCGCCGAAATTCTGCCACGTCGCGCCCTGCCGAACAACCGCAACTTATTGATCCGAATGGGTTATGAGCTTAGAAACCTTTTGGGGCAGGCCGCGTCTAACGGCTGGTGCCTGGAAATTGGTGGCGGAAGGAAGCTCCTAAATAGAAACCACGGTAAAAGATTTGACTTGACTTGGGAGCGTTGCGCGGATACCTTATTGCTTTCCGGTAAGGCGTTATCTTGTACACTCCGCGCCGAGGCGTCCCACCCGAGCCGCCCACGTATCATGCCGTCATCTCAGGGTTCAGAGAAACATCTCGAGGCATTTCGCCGGGTTGGATGGGGTGCGAGTAAGTTATTGCAGGACAAGATCTTTCGAGGAGTTACAGCAACCGTAGAGGACAGCGGAAAAAAGTCGAACCAAAACCGCGAGCAGAACATCCAACAACATGTCTCCTGCCGGGTTCTTTGGGTTCCCACCGCTTATGAATTTCATACGACAGGAGCCAAGATTCCATCGGGCTCTGGAACATTCATTCATAGACATAAGGAGAAACTGATGATGCGTTCTGAACTGGTTTTTGAGGCGGTAACGACATTGCGCAATCGGTATACGCTGTGCCAGCTTGCTTCCAAGGCAACTCGCAAGTTCCACAAGCCCAATACGCGCATTCAGGACACCACTAACGAAGTATTGCACCGTATTGCCGATTCCGAACGGCAGGATGTAATCCTGGAACCGGAGACCGCTTCCGAAGCGCAGCGGCGCGCAGCCTAAGCGCGCCGCGCCTTTGGCGCGTTTCCCGCAGAATCTTCCGGCCCGCCTTTCCGCAAAATCCCCGTAGGTGAATATGACAATCTCCGAACTAAAAGAAAAAAACATCACCGAGCTGACCAAAATTGCTCGGACCCTGGAGCTACCCGGCGCCAGCGGCTTGCGCAAGCAGGACCTCATCTTCAAGATTCTGCAGGCCCAGAGCGAAAAGGAAGGCCACATCTTCGCCGAGGGAGTACTGGAAATCCTGCCAGATGGCTACGGCTTTCTGCGCTCTCCCGATTACAACTACCTTCCTGGCCCCGACGACATCTACGTTTCGCCGTCGCAGATCCGCAAGTTCGATCTGAAGACGGGCGATACCATTAGCGGCCAGGTGCGCCCTCCGCACGAGGGCGAAAAGTATTTCGCGCTGGTCAAGATCGAGGCGGTCAACTTCGAATCTCCCGAAGAGGCGCGCAACAAGATCCTTTTCGATAACCTCACGCCCCTGTATCCGCAGGAGCGGATCAAGTTGGAGACCGTCCGCGAGAATATCAGTGCCCGTGTGATGGACCTGCTTACACCGCTTGGCAAAGGGCAACGTGCCCTCATCGTCTCCCCGCCACGGGCGGGCAAGACTATGATCTTGCAGAACATTGCGAACTCTATTACTGCCAATCACCCGGAAGTGGTGTTGATTGTGCTGCTTATCGACGAGCGCCCGGAAGAGGTGACAGACATGCAGCGCTCGGTGAAGGGCGAGGTCATCTCATCCACCTTCGACGAGCCTGCAGCGCGCCACGTGCAGGTGGCCGAGATGGACATCGAGAAAGCCAAGCGCCTGGTCGAACACAAGCGTGATGTCGTTATTTTGCTGGATTCCATCACGCGTCTGGCGCGCGCCTACAATACCATTGTTCCGCCCTCGGGCAAGGTGCTCTCCGGCGGCGTCGATTCCAACGCATTGCAGCGCCCCAAGCGGTTCTTCGGTGCGGCCCGCAACATCGAGGAAGGCGGCTCACTGACGATCTGCGCAACAGCCCTCATCGAGACTGGCTCACGCATGGACGACGTCATCTTCGAGGAGTTCAAGGGCACTGGCAACTGCGAAATCATTCTTGACCGCAAGTTGAGCGACAAGCGCACCTTCCCGGCCATTGATATTCAGCGCTCGGGCACGCGCAAGGAAGAACTCATCATTCCCAAGGAAGACCTGGCTCGCATCTGGGTGCTGCGCAAAGTGCTGAACCCACTGTCGCCCGTCGAGGCCATGGAACTTCTCATCGAGAAACTCGGCAAGACCCGCTCGAACAACGAATTCCTGTCGAGCATGAGTTCGTTATAGGAAGGAAGTTACTTCCCTAGATTGTTTTCTTCCTCGCTTTGCACAGGGTAATCCTGCCATTAAAATCAAGGATTGCCGCACAAGGCGCAGCCATTTTCCTGCGTCCAACTTTGCGAGCATTCCTGTCGAATGCGGTCCCATGCCACTAAAGCAGTCGGAAGCGATCGTGTTGCGAACTTATCCGCTGCGTGAGGCTGACCTGCTGGTGACCCTGTTTACGCGTGCGGACGGCAAGGTCAAAGGGGTTGCACGCGCGGCGAAGCGGTCAAAGCGGCGTTTTGGTGGGGCGTTGGAGCCGCTGACGTGGGTTCGGGCTTACTACGAAGACCGGGAGGGTCAGGAATTGACCCGGCTTGATTCGTGCGACATCCTGGAGTCGCCGCTGTCAGCTGAAGTGGACTATCCGCGAGTCGTCGCTTTGGAGCACGTGGCGGAGACCTTGGACGAGTTGCTGCCCGACCGGGAAGCGAATGATGCGGTTTTTCGGCTGGCGATTTCCGTATTGCACCAGTTGCGTTCAGGAGCGGTCTGGATGCCGCTGACATACTTTCAGCTCTGGCTGGTGCGGCTGGTGGGATTTATGCCTGAACTGAACGAGTGCGTTGCCTGCGGAGCCTCGCTTAACGGTAGCCGAGCGTTCTATCATGCGTTGGCCGATGGCCTGCTGTGCCCGCAGCACAAGCGGCTGGCGTCGTCAGAATTGTCAGCCGACTCGAGGTTCCTGGCGGCGCAGATGTTCCGCCTGCCGGTGGAAAGTTTTGCTGCCGAACCGTGGACTGCGAGGCAATATTCGGACCTGAGAAAGTTACTGGTGCAGATTCTGGAACGCCACATCGAGAAGAAGCTGGTAACAGCCGGCATGCTGGCCAAGCTCTAGGGGTCGCAGGTTGAACCCGGCCTGCAGGGACGGCACTGTACACTGAAGTGCAGACCCATCCTCGACAGGAAGACCATTTGGCTCCCTCGCACAATCCGCTGACCTTTCAGGAACTGTTTCTCCGCCTGCAGACCTTCTGGGCGGAACACGGCTGCGTACTGCAGCAACCCTATGACGTCGAAGTCGGCGCCGGAACCATGGCGCCGGAGACGTTTCTGCGGGTGCTTGGTCCCAAGCCCTATAGCGTCGGCTACGTGCAACCGTCGCGGCGTCCAGCCGACGGACGATACGGCGAGAACCCGAACCGGCTGTTCAAGCATATGCAGTATCAGGTGATCCTGAAGCCTCCGCCGGAGAATGTGCAGCAGTTGTATCTGGACTCGCTGACCGCGCTCGGCATTGATCTGCGCAAGCACGACATCAAGTTCGAGGAAGACAACTGGGAGTCGCCCACTTTGGGTGCCTGGGGCATTGGCTGGCAGGTGATGCTCGACGGCCTGGAGATTACGCAGTTCACCTACTTCCAGCAATGCGGCGGCCTCGACCTCGATCCGATCTCGGTGGAGTTGACCTATGGTCTGGAGCGCATCGCGGCTTTCTTGCAGGATGTGGACAGCATTTACGACATCACGTGGGTGGTGGGTCCTGATGGACGGCCGGTAAAGTACAGCGAGATACGTCTGCAGGATGAGCTGCAGTTCTCGGTTTATAACTTCGAGTTGGCAGACGTGGAGAAAGCCTGGAAGCACCTTGAGCTGTACGAAGCCGAGTGCCATGCGCTGCTGGAGAAATATGGCGCAATCGCAAAGGGAGTTTCCCACGCTTCGCGAGAGCGCAACCAAACGGATCGCTCTGGCGAAGAGCGAAGAGCGAAAAGCGAAGAGCGATTGCCACGCAATCGCTTCCCGATACTCGCTGCTTTCGATCTTTGCCTGAAGTGTTCGCATCTGTTCAATATTCTCGACGCGCGCGGGGCTATCAGCGTGACCGAGCGCGTGGGAGTGATAGCTCGTATTCGGGCGTTAGCAGTAGGTGTGGCCAAGGCTTACGTCGATCAGCAACGGGCCGACAAAGAAGGTGCCGTCGTTACGGAGGAGAAGCCATCTCCGGCAGCTGAGCCATTGGCGGCAAGCAGATCGTGAATGTTTAGTTGCGAAGATGACTGTGACTCGTATCACATCCGAACATTTGCCCGTCCGCCACAATAGATGTTTCGCTTCATGTTTTTTGCTAATTGCTAAGAGCTAATTGCTAACTGCTGCTTTTATGCCTGACTTCCTTCTCGAAATCGGTACCGAAGAAATTCCCGCGCGCATGATTGACGGGGCTCGCGAGGAACTCGCCCGTCGCGTTCTCCTACTATTGGAGCGTGAGAACTTGATCGAGCGCCTCACAGTGGCGCCCCCAGCGGAGAGCTACTCCACGCCGCGTCGCCTTGCAGTGTTGATCCATAAGGTTTTTGTTAAGCAGGCAGACTCGGGCAAGAAAACACTAGGGCCTGCTGTACAGGCTGCCTTCAAAGATGGAGTACCGACTGCCGCTG
>JBKQKT010000772.1:0-5872 GCA_052147365.1 Candidatus Korobacteraceae bacterium
GGCCGCGCGGCTGGCACATGGTTGAAAAGCATTTCCAGATCGATGGTGCGCCCATGTCCGCTTCGCTGTTCGACTTTGGCCTCTACTTCTTCCACAATTACCGGATCCTGCTCGATCGCGGTTCGGCTCCCTATTTCTATCTTCCGAAAATGGAAAGCCACCTGGAAGCGCGTTTGTGGAACGAAGTATTCGAGTTTTCGCAAGGTTATGCCGGAATCCCGTCCGGGACCATCCGCGCCACAGTGTTGATCGAAACCATTCCCGCGGCGTTTGAAATGGACGAGATCCTTTATGAGCTGCGCGACCACTCGGCGGGCTTGAACTGTGGCCGTTGGGATTATATTTTCAGCTTTATCAAGAAGTTCCGCTGCCGGTCTGAATGCATGCTGCCGCAACGCGGCGATGTGACGATGGAACAGCCGTTTCTGCGCTCGTATGTGGAGCTTCTCATCCACACCTGTCACAAGCGCGGCATCCACGCCATGGGTGGCATGGCCGCGCAGATCCCGATTCGAGACGACCCCAAGGCGAATGAAGAAGCCATGCAACGGGTGCGCGAAGACAAGTTGCGCGAAGTCCGCGCCAGCCACGACGGAACCTGGGTCGCGCACCCAGGACTTGTGCCGGTCGCTCAGCAGGTCTTCGACGAGCACATGCCCGGCAAGAATCAGATTTGTCCGCCCCCTGAAGGGCATTCGCGAATCACAGCGGAGAATCTGCTCGAAATTCCGACGGGGCGGATCACAGAGTTCGGTTTCGAGCGGAACATTGAAGTCGCGTTACGCTATATCGAATCGTGGCTGCGGGGCAACGGCTGTGTTCCCATCTACAACCTGATGGAAGACGCCGCCACGGCCGAAATTTGCCGTGCCCAATTGTGGCAGTGGATTCACTACAGCGCCAAGCTCGACGATGGGCGCGCCGTGACTTCCGCGCTTTTTGACACGCTGCTCGCGGAAATCCTGGAATCGATCAGGAACACAGTCGGCAGCGACGCTTTTGAAACCAGCCGATTCAGGCGAGCCGCTGAGATCGTAAGTCAGCTCAGCCAGGGAGAATTCTGCGAATTCCTGACCACAAGGGCATCGGAGGATCTGGACTGAACCTGACGGAGTTGTTCCCTTCCGACTCCGAGACCAGCGCCGACAACCGGGCTTCCACCCCTGCTAAACTCTTGGGCCGGCGGGGCCCTGCGCAACTCATTGCCGTCTCTGCCCACTGGCCCCCGTATCGAATCGGTTACCGCCTCCCCCTATCGCCAGGAGCTCGGCAACAAACGTATCTCCGCGTTTCTACCCAAGAAACTCAGTGCGTGCGAGGCACGTGGGGCAGCCGGCTTTTCTCTCTTTGGCGTGGGTGTCCGTAAATGACATGAAAATGTCCGCTCAGGACCTGTCGCGTCCTCTATTTGCTTTTGTAGTGTATGCGAATTGCTTTCTGAGGCCAGGTTCGGAGAGGCCAGATTCGTCGAGGCCAGATTTGAGCAGGAGAAAACAAATGCGTGACTCCCAGAAGATGCAATCCGCTAGCAAGCAAATTGCCTTCCCCTATCACTGCGCATTCATAGGGTTCGTCGCATGCGCACTATTCACAGTCTCCGGCCTGCTAAGAGCGCAGACAGGTGGGACCGGCGCCATCAGCGGTGAGATCACCGACCCCACCGGCGCCATGGTTGTGAGTGCCCAAGTCAAGGTGACGGATGTGGCCACGGGCTACATCCGAGCCGCGCAATCCAACGACCACGGGATCTATGTTGTCTCCCTGCTCCCTCCGGGGCAATACACCGTCGAAGTCACGAAACAAGGGTTCAAAGTGGCCTCGTCGACGAATGTGCAGGTGGTCGTGGCGGAGACCACAGTACTGAATATAAATATGGCGCCGGGCGCGGTGACGGAAACGGTCACCGTGGCTTCTTCAAACGTCGACTTGCAGACCGAATCCAGTGAATTGGGGCGCGTGACGGACTCCGAGATGGTTGAGAACCTGCCTCTGGTTTCGCGTAACTTCACGCAGATCATCGGCTTGAACCCGGGCGTGGCGCAAGAGGCCAACGACGCCAGGGGCCTCGGGAGAGGCGGCGGCGCCCTGGCGGCGATGCCCGGTGGTGGAAGCATCATGGCCCAGGGAGGCACCGCGGTCGACAACAACTTCGAGATGAACGGCCTCTCGGTCAATGACATGCAGAGCTCCATGTTTTATTCGGCGGGAATCCCTGTTCCCAATCCCGACACCATCGAGGAATTCAAGGTGCAGACGGCCCAGTATGATGCCACCACGGGGCGCGATGCCGGGGCCGATGTCGATCTCATGACCAGAGGCGGCACCAACGAATATCACTTAACGGCGTGGGAGTATTTCCGGAACGAAGATCTCAATGCCAATGACTGGTTTACGAAGGCCGTAGGCTCGCCGCGAGGGGTTTTGCGGCAAAATCAGTATGGATTTACCGCCGGCGGTCCAGTGGTCAGGAACAAGTTCTTGATGTTTGGTTCCTGGCAGGGCACAAGGCAGTCCAATGGCATCGATCCCTCGAGCCATAAGATTGACCAGCTCCCTCCTCTTACCAATGATCGGTCGGCAGCGGGATTGGGAAAGGTTTTTGGCGGCGATGAGGGCTACCTTTACGCCGCCTTCTACCCCTACCTTGGCGCGTACGATAATCAGGTGATCGCCGCCGATGGCTCAAATATCACTCCGCAGGCCTTGGCGCTGTTCAACGTTAAGCTGCCCAACGGGCAATACATGATTCCGAATCCGCAGACGATCGACACTTCCAAACCGCTTGAGATTCAGGGCACTGCATCCCTGAGCAAGCCCGGCTCTTACAATGAAAACCAATGGATGGCGAACGCCGATTACCTGCGCAGCGATCGCAACAGGATCACACTTCGCTATTTCGGTGAGTCCGGCGTCATCGATCAGACCGTTTTATACAACACCTACGGAAATGACCTGTTTATCCCCACCCGATTCGATGTGGGCTCGATCGGCGACACCTTTACACTGAGCCCGAGCATGGTGAACCAATTCGTGGCCGGCCTCCATCGGTCGGTCTTCAACATGCACTACAACAATGCGTTTACCTTCTCGAGCCTGGGTATGACCGTTCCGGCCGAGGAAGACGCGTACCCCCTTATCGACATTGCCTACGATGGCTTCGCGACGGGCACAACTTCGGCGACGTCCTTCGGGGAGGATGAGTACAACATCACCGACACTTTGTCCTGGACCAGGGGAAAGCACCAGTTCACCTTCGGCGGCGCCTACGACTACGGCCGCGACGATATGTCGAAGTTCAACTTCGAGGCCTATTTGATTCCGCTCACCTGGGCGGATTTTCTGCTGGGGCAGAGCAACATCTATGGGTCTGGATTTAGCAACATCTACGAGTCGTTGCAAGGCCTCGGGAACTTCGGGCGCGACTGGCGATACAAGGAAGGCGATGCTTTCGCTCAAGACGACTTCAAAGTAACCAACCGTCTCACATTCAACCTGGGCGTGCGCTGGGAGCACATCGGTGACCTCGGGGTTGCCAATGGGAGGGCGGGCAACGTGGATTTGGCCAATGTGAACCCCACTCCACCTGTGGGTGGCAGTCTGGCCGGCTACGTGATTGGGTCCAATTACAACGGCCCCAAGCCTCCCCTCTCCGGAGTGGAACAGTTGAAGAACACATTCGGGTTCAACGGCCAGAACCAGAATGTATGGAATCCGCGTCTCGGCTTTGCCTGGATGTTGCCCGGCACAGACAGGTTCGTCCTTCGCGGGGGCGCAGGCTCCTATCACACCACCACACAGGGCCAGATGAATCTGCAATTGTGCGCATCGGCTCCCTTCGGTCAGTGGAGTTTCACGGAAGGAACAGGGAACGCAGCTGCAAGCGATGCCAATCCCATGCCGAACCCTGGGGCCTTCCCGCAATGGATCCCTTATACAGGTTCAGTCGATAGCAATGGTGTAGCCAATGGAAACGTCGACACCGGATACACCTTGGGTTCTTTTGCTATGGACTGGCGCCCCCCCCACTACCTATCACTTTAGCCTTGGCCTGCAAACCAGACTGCCGGGCGGCGCCGTCCTTGACGTCACGTATGCCGGGGCACGCGACCTGCACCTGATCATGGGCGCTTCGGTGAACACGGCGCCTCTGGCCTCTCCGTCGCATCCGATTCGTGGCCAGACCACAAACACCGTTACGAACATCAACATGCGCAAACCATATCTGGGGTGGGCACCGAACTCGATGTGGCAATGGCGGATGGGTAACGAGGCCTGGTACAACGCTTTGCAGTCATCGCTCTCGCAGCAATGGAGACATAAATTGCAGTACCAGGCTTCGTTTACCTGGGCGCGATTGCTGTCGCCCGTCCCCGACTTTTCCACCGGGACCAACGTCACCGGACCATCCGGCGATCAGAACAATCTGCGCGCTGGATACGGACCGGATCAGAATATCCGGCCGCTGCGGTTTGTCTTCTCCGCGTACTATGCTCTCCCCAGCCCGTCGCCATCCCATCGTTTCCTGGCAGAGACGGTCGGTGGGTGGAGCCTTGCAACCACTACCCTGATCCAGGACGGCCGTCAGGAGAGCATCGGCTATACCAACACCAACAACGTTTACGGCGAAAACACCGATCGGGCGAGCTTCGCTCCAGGTTGTACCGCGAAAGATCTACCGACCAAGGGAACGCTCCGCAGCCGAATCAACGGCTACGTCAACAGCAATTGCCTCTCGACCCCGGCAGTTGTTGGCGATCCTGAGCCCTCTGGGACATATGTTGGCCAAAGGATCGCCACAACCTATGGCAACACTCCCAACGGCGTGATTCGGGGAGTTGACCAGGTCAATGCCGACATTTCGCTCGCCAAGACCTTCCAGGCGCGTTGGCCGAGGGAAGGCGCCAACGCAACCTTCCGGGCCGACTTCTTCAATGCTTTCAACCACCCCAACTTTGCGGATCCGGACTTGGCCTACACTGGTCCGACAGCCTCTGCTTTTGGGACCATCACCGGGATGAGCATCAATCCGAGAATCATTCAATTCTCAATCAAGCTCGGGTTCTAAAACGAATTGGGATGCCTCCGGCGCTGCCGGGGGCATCCCGCTGATCGCAGCAAGAACTTCACTGTCCTGCGCAGGCGCCGGAAATGACATCGCCATCAGGTTTGTACTCCGTCTCCACTCTGAAAGCACACCGGAATCTTCTCAACCTCCCGCTCACGGGTTGTGTGCTTGTCTCTCTTTCCGTGCTGCTTCTCATGCTGCTCTTCACTGCAGCCGCATTTGCTGCCGGTGCGCCGGCTCGTCGGAACGTCACCGGGCCCGTCGTCCGCGTAGCAACGGGTCAATTGCGTGGAACGTTGCAGGGCACCACCGCCATCTTCCTCGGAATCCCCTTTGCCGCTCCGCCGGTGGGCGCCCTGCGCTGGCGCGAGCCGCAGCCGCCCATTGCCTGGTCCGGCGTGCGCGATGCCACTAAGCCGGGCAGCTCGTGCGTCCAGAATCCGGCAGGCATCGGCACCTTCATTCAGCCGCTGGCTGCCGCCTACGGAAAGAATTACAACATCGTCCCGGTTTCCTTTTCTGAAGATTGTCTGTTCCTCAATGTCTGGGCGCCCAACTGGCCGGTGAAATCCCCGTTGCCCGTCATGGTCTGGGTCCACGGCGGCAGTAACCGCATCGGAAGCGGCGCAGAAGACAGCTACGACGGCGCCGCGCTCGCCGCGCGCGGCGTTCTCGTTGTCACTATCAACTATCGCCTTGGCCCTCTCGGATTTTTCGCTCATCCCGAGCTAGCCGCCGAGTCGCCGCACCACAGTACGGGCAACTACGGCCTCCTCGATCAGATAGCCGCACTCCGTTGGGTGCAGC
>JBKQKT010000773.1:0-5617 GCA_052147365.1 Candidatus Korobacteraceae bacterium
AAGCAGGAATAGCGTTGCCATCCTGGCATGCCCCATCCTGCGGAAGCGCCGGTTCGTGGTACATACGTTCCCGCTCACGATTCCGAAGCGCCGAGGCGAGATTCGTTTGCTCAGTAGATAATCCTCAGCAAAGAGCGCGTTTTCGTTGAAGCCTCCCAACTCGTCGAATCTGCCTTTGTCGAACAGCATGAACATGCCAGTGGCAAATGGCTTCACCCACGCGCCTGCATACTGGAACAGGTTGTTGCCGGCGTAGAGGAGGTGGTCGCGCCAATCCCCGTCGGGGCACCAGATGTTCGTGGTTAAACAATGGAGTTTGCGGCGGTGCATCTTTTCGAGGCCCCGCCGCAATAGCGTTCTGTCATGCAGCACAACATCCGCGTCGATAAACAGGACATATGGCGTAACAGCCAGGCGAGCTCCCGCGTTGCGACCGACTGACGGCAGGCCGCCCGGGATCACACTGACGTCGAGCCAATCGCGCATCGCGAGGGCGACATCAACGGTGCCGTCTGTCGAGGCCGCATCAGCAACGAATACTTTGGTATTCGGCAAAAGCGGGTAGTCCTGCCTGCTCAAAGAGGTCAACAGCATCGGCAGGTACCTGCCCTCGTTCTTCGCCGGAATGACGATCGTTAGTTCCGCCTTCATGTTCACGGATGGCAACTCCTTCGTCGCCGACTGTCACATAGGTCGGTCGTTGGTCGATCCAGGCGCCGGTGTTGTAGTAGTCGACCCCATCATGCTGTTGATGCAAAGGCAGATGCGTGTGCCCGCAGAAGATGCGATCAATCCGTCCGGCTTTAGCATAGGCCAGTGCACTTCCAGCTACCTTGGTGGATAGCCGCAGCCAGCGGGTGTTCAGCCGGTCAAGATAGCGGGAAAAGCGCTTGTTGCGCCGATCGAGCTTCTGTATGCGGTTGAAAAGCAATTCTCCGGCGCGGCTGAGTAATTCGTTGTGGAGTGCGAAACGGTCGAACTGGTGGCCGTGAATGGCCAGGTGCCGCAGTCCGTTGTAGGTCCAGACGTAGCGCTCGAAGACAGGAACTCCCACCAGGTGGGACATTACCTGGGAGAGCCCTTTGTCATGGTTGCCTTCAACCCAAACGATCTCGACGTTGCGTTTGCGATTCGAGAGTTTTCGGATGTGTGAGAGGAATTTCCAATGATCGCCGCTGAGCCGCGCAAAGTTAAGGTCAGAGAAGATGTCGCCCAAGAGGATCAAACGGCGGAAGCTGCACGATTTCAGCAACGCACAAGCATCCCGAGCGCGGCTGATATCCGAACCGAGATGGATGTCCGACAGGAGCAACGTATCAAACGTCGGAGCCTGCATGCTTTACATTGTGGGACAAGTACGTAAAAAGACGATGAAAACTACGGTAAATTTGGCTAGTTATTTATTGACAAAAAGGATGCTCCTTGCCGGAGCGCTTTATATTTGTTCCAGAGGGACGGTTCCAGTTGGCCAATCGAAGATGTGGTCCGACCGACTTGGCTCTTTGGTGAATTTCATGGATCACGAGCGACCCATCAGTCTTTGTGCTAATCTTCCGAACAACGCGACAGCTTCGGGAAGAATCCAGTTTCTGTGCAACTGTTGCTTTCGTAGGGGAAACCGACAAATGGGCCCGGGTTGGTGGGACAAGAATTCAGAGCCTCTCTTTCGAGTCACTTTACTCGGCGTGTTGATTTGCGGCCTTTTGCTGGGTTCCTTACCCCTGTTAGCACAGGTGGACAGTCCACCCTCCGTCGCGACGGCCGGTGAGCCGCAGAGACGCGCTCCCGATGCAACCACGCCGGCGAGTGGGCAGCCGCAGAATTCGCTGGCGATGGGAAGCATCAGCGGAATGGTGCTGGATGTGACGGGCGGACCGGTTTCCGGGGCCCAGGTCAGGCTCATGCGCGCCGCGACGATCCCTGCCCAGGTGACTTCCACCGCGCAGGATGGCCACTTTTCCTTTACCGATGTTGCGCCGGGACCGTTCGCGCTGACCATTGCGCTGGCGGGCTTCAAGACGAAGACGCTGTCCGGGACCCTGCCCACCGCGGAGGGCTACCTGGTTCCGGCGGTCAGGCTTGAGTTGGCTCCAGTGGTCACTGACGTGAGTGTGCGGCTTACGACGGAGGAGATTGCAGAAGAACAGATCAAGGTACAGGAGCAGCAACGCCTGCTGGGGGTGATTCCCAACTTTTACGCCAGCTACGTGGCCGACGCTGCGCCCATGAACCCGAAGCAGAAGTTCAAGTTGGCGTGGAAGGCGGCGATCGATCCGACATCGTTTGTGATCGCCGGCGTCATTGCGGGAGGGCAGCAGGCGAACAACTCGTTCCCCGGCTACGGACAGGGCGCGGCGGGTTATGCGCGGCGCTTCGGCGCAGCGTACGGGGATTTTTTTATCGGCACATACCTTGGCAACGCCATCTTTCCATCAATTTTGAAACAGGACCCACGTTATTTTTACAAGGGCACGGGCACAACGAAGTCGCGAATTCTCTATGCCATATCACGGTCGGTGATGGCGAAGGGCGACAACGGCCGCTGGCAGCCGGACTACTCGGGGATCCTGGGGAGCCTGGCGGCGGGCGGCATCTCCAATCTGTATTACCCTGAAGGAAGCCGCGATGGTTTCGGTACGACAGTGAACAATACGCTCATCGGGATTGCGACGTCGGCGGGGGTGAACATCCTGCAGGAATTTGTGTTTCGCAAAGTAACGCCGAAAGCGCCCAAAGTCGATCCCCCGACCAACTAAACGCGAGCTCTAAGACGATCTCTCAGAAGGGTGGCGTTGGCCTGCTTACGTGGGCCTGATATCACAGGTTCGCGTCCAGGTTTTGGACGCTAACATTGGCTGAGAAAGGTTCGCGCTGGGCCACCGAACATCTTCGACTCAGGATCTCGGGCAGTAGGTAACCTCTGCCGACGGAAGGCTACCTCCGTCGGCCTTACACTCCCGCTCGAATTTTCCATCCTCCCCCCAATCCAAAACTGGCTGAGTCACGTACCTCACAGAAGCGAATAGCCCGAACCGTAATGCTCAAAATCACAAGTGGGAATTCGATCAAATCACAATGAGGAGAGGACGCGATGAATTTAGACGAGATTACTGCGCTTGCCCAAAAAGCCCTGAACCGGCGCCGGTTCATGAAAGGAACAGGAATGGTCGGCCTGGGATTGGCCGCCACCACCTTGGTTGGCGAGAATCTGATTTCGGTTGGACGTGACACTGGGGTGTCGCAAAATACCCGGAACCCCGGAACCATTCACGACACCCCAGCCGACATCTTCACTGCGGCGCTGGTGGCGGAAGACCTGGCCACCACGTTTTACTACAACGGACTGGTCGGTCCAGTCATTCAAGACCCCAATCTGGCTGGGCCGGGCGGCACTCCTCGCAATCCGAATCCGTCCGACTCCAATCCCGGAAATGTGGCTTACTTGCAAGCCGCGATCAGCGAAGAGATTCTCCACGCCAACCTGTTTCGCAGCCTGCTCGGCATTCCCAGCGCTACTCAAGATCCGTATCAGACTTTTTATTTTCCGGTGGGCACTTTTGACACCTTAAGTCCCTTCCTGGCGATTCTCGATGCCCTGGAGAACGCGTTCATTGGAGCTTACCTCACAGCAACCCAGGAATTTGCCGTGTTCGCCAACCAGGGAGCCAGCGGCTATACGGCGGAACAACTGGAATACTTTGCCAAAGTCGCGGCTGCGATCGGCGCCGTGGAATCAGAGCATCGCGTACTCGGGCGCGTTATTGGCAACAATAATCCGGCCAATGACCGCGGCTACGAACAAACCGACGGCATCACCAGCCTGGCTCATGGCTCGAACTCAGCTGAGGATTTGTTAGCGCCCTTTCTGAATCCGGCGACGGGCCCAGGTTATTCGCTGGGAACCGCATTAGCCAGTCAGTTGGTCGGCCTTCCGGTTCTGACGAAATTGCCAGACGGAACCTTGTATTAGAGCATCGCCGGGTACAACTGGAGAGGTCGGAACTGTAGCGGAAATCGCTGGGTGCCTCGGCTCGATCGTGGGGCATCCGGCGTCACAACCATCTGTGACCTGGTTCGCAGTATTCTGTTCCTATCACGTGCAACTCTTGGAGTGTCGGGCCCGAACATACCCATGTCCACGCCTGTTGCAATCCGCACGCCTTCTGTCCCCGAGCGCCTACGCGCGCTCGAAAGACTTATAGGCAACACTCCGCTGCTGGCCATCCAGTACGAAGTTCGCGGGCGCCAGCGCACCATCTACGCTAAGAGCGAGCAGATGAACTTCACCGGCAGCATCAAAGACCGGATGGCTTTGCACATCCTGCGCAACGCTTATGCCGCAGGCGCCATCCGTTCCGGCGACACCATCGTCGAGGCCACTAGCGGCAACACCGGCATCGCATTTGCCGCAATAGGCCGCGCGCTGGGGCATCCTGTCACCATCTTCATGCCCAACTGGATGAGCCGCGAGCGCATGGATTTGATCCACAGTTTGGGCGCGAACATTGTTCCGGTGACCAGGGCGCAGGGCGGTTTTCTCGGCAGCATTCGACTTGCGGAGGAATTGGCGGCGCAACGGGAAGATGTTTTCTTGCCTCGTCAATTCTCGAATGCGGCCAACGTCGAAGCCCATGAGCAGACTACCGGACCGGAGCTGTGCTGGCAGTTCCAGAGTGAAGGACTTTCCGCCGACGCCTTCGTTGCCGGAGTCGGCACTGGCGGCACGGTCATGGGCGTGGGACGGTTCCTCAGGCGAATGATGCCTGCCACGCGCGTTTACCCAATGGAGCCGGCGGAATCGCCGACGCTCACTACCGGATGCAAAGTAGGGCAGCATCGCATCCAGGGAATCTCCGATGAGTTCGTGCCCGATATTGTGCACTTGCAGGAACTGGAGCCCGTCATCAGCGTGAGCGATGGCGATTCTATCCTGATGGCGCAAAAGTTGGCCTGTGAGCTGGGCCTCGCCGTCGGCATTAGCTCCGGCGCGAATTTCCTCGCCTGCGTCAAAATTCAGGACAGCCTAGGAGATGACGCCGTAGTGGCCACCGTCTTTCCCGACGATAACAAGAAATACCTCAGCACCGACTTGCTGCGCGATGAGCCGGTTAAGCCGCAATACCTTTCGCCCGGCATCGCGCTGACCCGCTTCCGCGCGCTCGACCGCGTCTGCAAAATGTGCACCGCGCTTCGGGATTGAGCTGTCCCGTTACGACAAGCGCCATTTACGCCCCTGATATATCTGAATCCCAGAAGCCGTTGCCGTTCTGGAACGAGAGGGACGCCGCACAAATTCAGATTTCTGACATGTCATCGCGAAAGATTTACCATGATTGGCGCGGCATAGTGCGGAGGTGTCACATGCAATCAATAGCTGTGATTCGCCAACTCGGGCGGTATCCCGTCAAGTCGATGCGCGGCTAGTCCCTGGCCTCCGCGACGCTCACTCGGCAGGGTGTGTTGGCGGACCGGCGCTACGCGTTCGTCCAGACGGCCTCGCGCAGCTCCTTTCCCTGGTTCACTGCCCGGGAGCTACCGGAACTGCTTCTCTACCGCACTTGCGTAGAGCAAGCCACCCCGCAGGAAGTCGAGGTGACGGTCACCGCCCCTGGTGGCG